>CALWZE010000042.1 GCA_944385925.1 uncultured Clostridia bacterium | reverse complement strand
GATTGGCTTTGTATTAGTTTAAATTTTTTATTAAAGGGATTGCCTCCGGCGGCCTCTTTTCTTTGAAAGAAAAGAGGGAAAAGAACAGGTCTTGTTTTTTCTCTTTTTGATGATTTTCTATAGTGCGCTTAATGCGCCGTTTTCCATTCGGAAAACCCGCGCATCCGCCCGGCGAACCACCAGTTCCGGTTCACAGCAGGTGATGATCGCCTGACTGCCGATAACCTTTTCGATGAGATAATCCTGACGGTTTGGATCAAGCTCGCTGAGCACATCGTCCAAAAGCAGGACCGGCCGTTCTCCGAGCCGGTCATACATCAGTTCGGATTCCGCAAGCTTGAGACTGAGCACCGCGCTGCGCTGTTGACCCTGGGAGCCAAACTGCCGCGCGCTTTCCCCGTCCAGTTCTACCGCAAGGTCGTCCCGATGGGGGCCGAGGGTGGAAAACCCGCTTTTCTGATCCGCTCCTCTCGCGTCCCGAAGCGCCGTCAAAGCTTGTTCCGGTTCCGCGGGCCCCTCTCCGAACAGGGTGGAGAGATATCGGAAATACAGCTGTTCCCGGCCGTTGGAAATCAGTCGGTAGCTTTCCTGCGCTTTTGGAAGCAGCTCGGTGGTAAATTTGCGCCTTGCCTGGGTCACCGCTGCCGCCGCTGCCGCAAACTGTTCGTCATAAACCTCCAGCAGCTCCATCGCCGCACCGATAGAATAGCTGTCCTTCAGCAGGCTGTTTCGCTGGTTCAAAAGCCGGGTATAGGTCTTCAGCGCGGCGAGATAGCCGGGCGAGACCTGGCAAAGCGCCGTGTCCAGAAACCGCCTGCGCGCGTCGGGCGAGCCCTTGATCAGTTCCAGATGTTCCGGAGAAAAGACGACGCAGCAAAAGCTGCCCGCAAGCGCCGCCGCTTTTTTTTCGGTGCCCTTGTTCAGCGAAGCGGATCTCCCTTTTTCTGAAATGGTCATCCGCAGGCTCTGTTCACGTCCTTCACTGAAAAAGCCGGAATCGATGATTGAAAAAGAACAGCCGCGCCGCACAAGCGAAAGGTCCTTGCCGCTGCGGAAACTGCGCGCGCCGGTAAGCAGAAACACGCTTTCCAGAAGGTTGGTTTTGCCATGCCCGTTATCCCCGCAGATAACGTTGACCCCGGCGTCCGGCAAAAAGCGGAGCGAAGCCACGTTGCGGTAATCGGTCAGCGAATGGTTGGTCAGATACACGACTGCTCGACCTCGTACTGCACGCCGTCCAGCTCGACCCGGTCGCCCCCGCGCAGCTTTTTGCCCCGCATGGTGCATACCTCGCCGTTGACCTTGACCGCGCCTGCCTGGATCAATTCCTTTGCCTCGCCGCCGCTTTCCGCAGCGCCGCAGAATTTGAGCAATGCCGCAAGGGTGATATATTCGGTTGTGATCTTGATTTTCTGCATGGCTTCTGTCCAATATGAAAATTTTGAAAAATTGAAAGGGTGATTTGCCGTCCCAAACAGGGAATTTTGCGTGCCGGTTCGGCGGCTGGGCGAGATTTTATATCGCAACTTCAAACCGTCCGGCCCGTATATCGACTCTGAGGAGAGATTTTTCACATACGGCGCGGCGGGGAATTCCTAAAAACAACATAGAAAAATTCCCGCGCGGCTTTGTCGGTTCTGCAAAATTTTAATGTGCTTTTAAATCCTCTTGCGCGTTTGCACGATGTTATCGTGCGGTTTTCTTGCAAAATATCGCTTTCGGTGCCGGCTGCGGCAAAAGAGAAGAACAAATTCCCGTATCAGAAAATTTATTTTTCGCCTGATTTTCCCAATCTGTTTTTTTAGTTCAGTTTAAAGAGAAAACCGACCGGTAAAAGCAGCCGAACCGCTGAAAGAGTACTGTAAAAAGTCTGCGCGCTTTCTCGGTTTCCGAAACGCCGGCCGAAAGCAAAACTTTGAGTTTAAGGAAACCGGCCTTAATTTTTGATGCGGACCGGCAGCACCAGGAACAGAAACTCGGTTCCCTCCGGCGGCAGCACCTTCATCGGCGCGCCCGACCCGTTGATCTCCAGCACGACCTCGTCGCAGCCGCTGTTGCGCAGCGCGTCCAGCATGTATTTGTTGTTAAAGCCGATCTCAACCGCCTCGCCCTCCATCTCGCAGGGAATCTCGTCATAAGCGTGTCCCAGCGCGGTCGCGCAGTTGAGGGTCACCCGGTTATCCTCAAAATAGAACCGAATCGGGCTTTTAAAGCGGTCGTTTATGATAAGCGAAGCGCGGTCAATGCTGTCCACCATCTCGCGGACGTCGATTTTGACCCTTGTGCGGAACCCGTCCGGGATGGATTTTTTATAATCCAGGAAATCTCCCTCCAGCAGCCGGGTCACAACCGTGTAATTTTTGAGCTTGAAAACGGCATATCTGCGCTCGGTGCCGATGGTGACGTCGTCCTCGCTGTCTCCGATCAGTTTGCTTACCTCGTTGAGGGTTTTGCCCGGAACGATGAAGTTTTTGTTTTCAAAACGGCCGATTTCCTGTTTCGTGCAGACGGCAAGCCTGTAGCCGTCTACCGAGACAAGGGTAAGGCCCGTTTCGTCAATGATGAACTTGGTGCCGGTATGCACCGGTTTCTGATCGCTCTGCGAAACGGCGTAGATAGTCTTTGCGATCATCTCCTTGAGATCGCAGCCGCGCACCGATAGGGTGCTGCTTGTATCCGGGATCGGCATTTCCGGAAAATCCGATGCCGGCATGCCGATAAAGTTGAATTTTGTGATCCCGCCTTTAATGACCGTTTTCAGGTCGCTGTCCGTCTCGATCGTGATGGTCTCGGCGTCGATCTTGCGCACCATATCGGTCAGGAGCCGCGCGTTGAGCACGATGTCTCCCTCTTCTTCAACCTGTGCTTCAAAAGAGGTGATGATGCCGATCTCGAGGTCATAAGTGGTCAGCATGACCTGATCATTTGCTGCTTTAAACAGGATGCCTTCCAGCGCGGGAATAGAGGACTTTGCGCTGACGGCCTTGGACACGCCGCCGAGAACCTCAACCAGCTGCGCGCGATTGCATAGGATTTTCATACCAGCATTCGATCTCCTTATATCGTGAAATGAATAATTAACTGAAAGAAATGAAACCGGCCCGGGGAGTCGGGGATTTGGAATTGGTGGATTCTATTAGAAAATGGGTACTGTTTTGCTGAAGGTTTCTGCTTGCCCGAAAAGCTGCCGGAAAAGATAGGGCGGCGTCTTTTGAGGGTGTTTTTTGGGTTTCAACAGAAATTTAAAGAACTTTTGCAGTTTTAAGGATGCAAACCGAAAGTTTTGCATTATATATATCTTTTTTACAGGGGTAGTAGTAGGGCTTGTCAAAGCGGTTAAAGATTGGTGTTTGTCCCGATAAAATGGGCGGAAAATGATTGTCAAAGAGACGGTTAAAGTCTTTGACCGGTTGTTAACAGACTGTGGAAGGGGGAAGGGGAAGGTTAAAGCGGTTGAAAAGTGGCTGTTGAATGTTAAAGGTGAAGTTGAAGATTTCGCGCTTTTTATACCCTTTCCGCTGTTATTTTTTTCTTTGGCTATACGCCGTGTTGTGATTTTTGACCGCCGGTTTTGAATGTACGAACGGAATCTTTGGTGTATGCGTCTCCTTTTGCAGCGGCAGAGGCGGCAAAAGAGGGAAGCCAAAAGAAATGGTCAGTTGGATTTTGCGTTTTTGATAATGTCCTCAACCAGCTCGCGGGTACGGCTGTCGTTTTCCAGTGTTTTCTGGATTTTGCTGATTGCGTAAACAACCGTCGCATGATTGCGCCCGCCGAACTCGGCGCCGATCTTTTCCATGGTCATGCCGGTGACCTCGCGCACAATATACATCGCAACCTGCCGCGGGGTCGAAACGCCGGCGCTCTGCTTGGCGCTGCGGATATCCTCCGGCGAAACGCTGTAGGTGCGGGCGACCTCGGTGATGATCTTGTCCACCGTGACCGGGATCGGCTGCTGCTCGCTCATGATATCCTTGATGGCGTTCTGTGCAAGACCGATCGAAGGGGTGATATGCTCCATCTGATAATAGGCGTTGAGCTTTTTGACCGCGCCTTCCAGCTGGCGGATATCGTTTTTGACATGCACCGCAATATATTCCGCAACCTCAGCAGGCAGGGAAAGCCCCAGCATCTCCGCTTTGCGGTAGATGATCGAGATGCGGGTTTCAACGTCCGGCGGCTGTACGTCGGCAAGCAGTCCCCACTCAAAGCGGGTGCGCAGCCGCTCTTCCAGTGATTTGATCTCCTTGGGAGAACGGTCGCTGGTCAGAACGATCTGCTTATGCGCGTTGTGCAGCGCGTTGAAGGTGTGGAAAAATTCCTCCTGGGTCGCCTCTTTGCCGGCGATAAACTGTACGTCGTCCACAAGCAGTACGTCCACCGAGCGGTATTTTTCGTGGAAAGGCTCGGTGTTGCCCGCCGCGATCGCCGCGATCAGCTCGTTGGTAAACTGTTCGCTGACGATATACAAAACTCGAAGCTCGGGATGATGGATGGCGAGATCATTTTTGATCGCGTGCAGAAGATGGGTTTTTCCAAGTCCGGAGTTGCCGTAAATAAAAAGCGGGTTATAGGCGCGCGCCGGGTTTGCGGCGACCGCCTGCGCGGCGGCATGGGCAAAGCGGTTGTCCTGGCCGACAATAAAGGAAGCGAAGGTATAAGCGGCTTCCGGCGCAAGCGGGGTATTGGCGTTGACCATATTCTGCACGGCGGGCGCCGCGCCGCGGCAGACGATGCTGATCGCGACGTCAAAGCCCATAATTTCCTTAAAAGCCGTGCGCAGCAGCGGCAGATAGCGGTCCTCGACCGTCGTGCGGATAAAATCCGAGCTAACCGAAAGGGTCGCGACGCCGTCAGCATAACTGACCGCTTCAAGCCCTTTCAGCCAGAGATTATAGATCGTTTCGGATTCATTAACGCGGCAGTATTCCTTAACCGCGTCCAGACACTGTTCAAAAGATTCCATGCAGGCGGCTCCCTTAAAATTTGAAATGATTTCGGTCCGCGGGCGGCGCAGGGTGCGGACACAGAAAAAAACGGCGGCTGTCCCGACAGCGTTCCGGGACGGCACGCGAGCTGAAAAGATATATAATATTAATACAAATAAATATGTGCCTCTATTATAGCACAGCGCCCGGATTATATCAATAAAAGCGAGTGCGTGCAGGCACAAAAAACCGCGCGCGGCAGCGAAATAATTTGCATCAATATGCCGAAACTGCAATCAAAACAGCGAAAAACTGCCAAAAATTCCGCCTCGTTTCCGAATTTCCTTGACAAGCCGCCGGGATATGATATATACTTAATATCCGCAAAGGTTAATAAAAAGGAGAGACGTTGAATGCGACCCACCTACCATCCCACAAAACGTCAGCGTTCCCGGGAACACGGCTTTATGAAGCGCATGTCCACCAAAAATGGCCGCAAGGTTCTTGCCCGTCGCCGTGCGCGCGGCAGAGCCCGCTTAAGCGCTTAAAAGAGCCAACCGTCCTCGAAGCGGCTGGCTTCTTTTTTTAAAGCAAATGGGAAAGATGCCCGCAACCATCAACCGGAATTATGTGTTCACGCGGGCCTATCGAAGCAAGACGAGTTTTGTCTCGCCCTATGTGATTACCTATGTGCTGCGCCGCAAACGCGGGCCGCTGCGCATAGGGATCACCGCGAGCAAAAAAATAGGCTGCGCGGTTGAGCGTAACCGCGCGCGCAGAGTGGTCAAAGCTGCCGCAAACGAGCTGCTGCGAGGGTGCGACGGCTGTTTCGACATAGTTTTTGTCTGCCGCCGGGCAACCGCCGCGCAGAAATCCACCGCGCTGATACCAATTTTGAAAAAACATCTGTCCCAGGCAGGTGTTCTTTCGTGATATCCAGATTTTTTATCAGCCTTATAAAATTTTATAAAAAACACTTCTCGCCCCACCTTGGCGCTAACTGCCGTTTTGTTCCGACCTGCTCTGAATATACCATCGAAGCGATCGAAACGCATGGCGCTTTTATGGGGCTTTTATTGGGTTTTTACCGGATTTTGAGATGCAATCCGTTTTGCAAGGGCGGGTATGACCCCGTTCCGCCAAAACGAACCAAGCTCAGAAAATAGAATCACGCCGCTATGGAGGTTACGCCCTGATGTTTCTTCAAGGATTATGGGATCTGATCGCAATCCCGCTTGGATATATAATGCGTTGGTGTTATATATTCGTCAACGACATCCTGCACCTGCCGGTGTCCTACGTCTTCGCGCTGTTCCTGTTCGCGCTTATCACCAAGATCATCCTGTTCCCGCTCGCGGTAAAACAGCAGAAATCCACTGCCCGCATGGCGGCGTTTCAGCCGATAATCGCGGACATTCAAAAGACCTATGCCAAGGATAAAAACCGCCAGCAGCAGGAACTGATGAAACTGCAGGAGGAGATGGGCTACAATCCCATGGCGGGCTGTCTGCCGCTGCTCATCCAGTTTCCGATCATCTTCGGTCTGGTCGAGGTCATCTACAAGCCGCTGACCTATATGCTGCGCATCCCGAGCGAGCTGGTGACCCTGCTGACCGAGAAGACCTATGCGATCACCGGCCTGGAGCAGAACGCGTCCACCCTGCGGATGATCGAGACCAGCATCATCGAGCAGGTCAAGACCAACGCCGGCGCGTTTTCCGATCTGTTTGCGAAATATCCCGACGCGATGAACCAGATCAAGGACCTCAATATGTCCATCGGTTCCATCAACCTTTGGGAGCAGCCGACCTTCGGCTTTAACCTGATGCTGCTTATCCCGCTGTTTTCGGTTGTGACCATGTTCCTGTCCACCCTCTTTGTCTCCAAAGCCAGCGGACAGAACCAGGTAGGCGGTCCCAACATGAAGGTGATGAACGTCACGATGTCTCTGATGTTCGCGGTCTTTTCCTTCATGTATCCGGCGGGCTTCTCGCTTTACTGGGGATTCCAGAACATCATCATCATCTTCCAGTCCATGCTGCTGCGCAAAATGATCGATCCGGACAAGTATAAGGAAGAGGCCATGCGCCAGATGGAGGAGAACAAAAAGCGGAAAAAGAAGAAGTCCCAGCGCACCGTCAAAGTGTTGGACGAAGCGACCGGCGAGGTCGTGGAAAAGAATCTCACGCTCAACGAGCTGGACAAGCTCCGGCTTCAGCGCGCGCGTGAGATCGACGAGGAGCGTTACAAATAATTTTCCCGGACGCCCCATAAAAATGAAAGGAAGTGTTCCGATATGCAGGAAATCATCGCAACCGGAAAAACAACCGAAGAAGCGGTCGAAAAGGCCTGCGCCGAGCTTGGTCTTTCCCGGGACGAGGTGACGATTGAGATCATCGACATGCCGCAGCGCCGGCTTTTCGGCTCCACGCCGGCAAAGGTCAGGGTCAGTGCGCTTGAAGAGAGTTTTTCGGTAAAAGACCTGCTCGCGGACGCGGCAAAACCGCAGCCGGTAAAACAGGAACAGAAACCGGAAAAATCCAGACCCGAGCGCAGACAGGAATTCCGTGCAGCGGAAGAACGCCCCGCGGCCGAAGAACAGAACAAGCCGCAGACTGAAAAGCCGGCGCAGCCCGAACAGCCAGAAGAACAGGAAGAGGAGATCGCGCTGGACAGCCTGACCGGCTCGGCCGCCGCGTCTCTTGAATATCTGCGCGGACTTGCGCGCGGCCTCGGTGCGGAAAAACTGGAATACCGTGCAGTGCGCACCGAACGGGGAATCAAATTTGTGTTGGACGGCGAAGACGCTTCGCTGATCATCGGCCGCCGCGGCGAGACAATGGATGCGATTCAGTATCTCTGCACCCTCGTCGGCAGCCGTTGTGACGAGAATTACTGCAAGATTTCGCTGGATGTGGCGAATTACCGCAAAAAGCGGGAAAACACCCTGCGCGCCCTTGCGGCCAAAGAAGCGGCAAAGGTGAAAAAGACCAGATACAGCCAGACCCTCGAGCCGATGAATCCCTATGAGCGCCGCATTGTACACAGCGCAGTGCAGGAGATCGAGGGGGTCAAGAGCGAATCCATTGGCGTCGAACCCAACCGCCGGGTCGTGATTTCCCTCATCAGCGGCGGAAAGCAGGGCGGACGCGGACGCGGCGGAAGAGGCCGCCGGGACAACGGCCGCCGCTATGACGATCGCCGCCGCCAGGATAACCGGCAGGAGAATGAACCGCCGCGCAAAACCAGCGCCCAGATCGCGGATGAGTACAAGCCTGTAAACAATGTGCCGCTCTACGGCAAAATTGAGTTTTAATTCGGGCTTTCTGAAAACTGCATAGTATACTGTAACTGGACACACCGGGGTCAAAGGTCGGCTGTGCGCGGGTTTTTGTTCCGCGCGTGGAGCGCCGCCGCTCCGGTGTGTTTTTCGGTATTTTGCCGCCGCTTTAAGGCAGAGATAAAAATAAGAGCAGAAAAAAGCCCTTTCGGCCGCTTCGCGCAGAGCGATGAAAAAAGGACAGGCAAACTTTGCGGCAGGAGAAGTTTTTTTACAGAAACCGTAATACCGGAAAAAGAAAGAGGTTTAAGTTTTCTGCTCTTAGATAGTTTTCAACAGATAAACCTTCGGCGGTTGATTTCCTTGTGGGGTATTTCCGGAATGAGCGTGAAAGGGCTGCGCCGTTTAGGTGTTGCAGTTGACATCCCGTATCGGTTTGCCGCTTTTGGACTTCTTTCGGCGCGGCGGTACCGTTTGGACGGAAGGCGCCGCGCAGCGTATCAAACTGTTCGGATTGGATAATGGATGATAGAAAATCCGTGAGAACACCTGTGGAATGGGTTTATAAAGCGGTGGGTTAATGATGGAATATTGGAGCAGCAGACGGTTTGCCGCGCGTTCTTATGTTTTGCGAATTTTGCGCGTGCCCAGTGACCAAAGATCGTTTGCCGTTTTTTACCTGTTTGATTGCCGGTAAGTAATTCGGGTTTTATTGCTTGCATTTTGCGGCCGGACTGCGCTTGACCGATATGATTGTCTTTTGCTTTTGTTGAAAGACGGGGTCGGGGAAATGATCTGTGCGATGGTTCGTCCGAGTGATGCGCCGCCGAAAAGTGGTGGGCCGGTTTTTTTGCACATGAGTACCGGGGATACCGGGCTCGTCCCGCCCTTGCTCCGCGCCCGCCGCCGCGAACATTGCGAAAGCCTTGCGGCTTTCGCTCGTCCGCTCCATCGTGCGCTTCGCGCGGGGAAAGGGCAGTTTCGAGCGACGGAAAGTTTGATTATAATATCCTTAAGAATTTAAAGGGATTCCTGCGTAAAAGATATGACTTTCTGCAAAAAAATAAGCTTTTGCCTCCGGCGGGTCTCCGACGGCCCGGTTTCTTGGGAAGAAACCGGGGAAAGAACAAAGTCGGGAATGGTGCGGGGAAATACCATGACCGTCCCGCCCTTGCTCCGCGCCCGCCGCCGCGAACATTGCGAAAGCCTTGCGTCTTTCGCTCGTCCACTCCGCCGTGCGCTTCGCGCGGGGAAAGGGCAGTTTCGGGCGCTGGGGATTAAATTTAACTCCTATAAATAAAAATAAAGAGATTCCTGCGTTAAAGATATGACTTTCTGCAAAAAATAAGCTTTTGCCTCCGGCGGGTCTCCGACGGCCCGGTTTCTTCCCAAGAAACCGGGGAAAGAACAAAGTCGGGAATGGTGCTGGAAAATATATAACTTGTTTTTCATAGAGAAGGATGTGGAACGATGACAGGGTTAAATGATACGATTGCCGCGATCGCAACCCCGGCAGGAACCGGCGGGATCGGGATCGTCAAAATATCCGGACCGGATGCGTTTGCGGTCTCGGATAAAATCGTGCGGCTGAAAAGCGGAGAAAAACTCGGCGCACTGCGCGGATTTTCCGCAAGGCTTGGCAAAGCGGTCGACCGGGATGGAAGCCTGATCGACGAGGCGGTCGTCCTGGTTTATCGCGGACCGAAAAGTTATACCGGAGAAGATACCGTCGAGATCATGTGCCACGGCGGCGAAATTGTCTGCGACAGGGTGCTGCGGCAGGCGCTTGAAAATGGCGCGAGTATGGCGGGCAGGGGAGAGTTTACCCGGCGCGCATTTGTCAACGGCAGGATTTCACTGACCGAAGCGGAAGCGGTCTGCGACCTGATCAATGCCGCATCCAAACAGGGAGAAGCAGCCGCGGCGGCATTGTCGGACGGCGCGCTTAACCGCAGAATTCAGGAGATGAAAGATAAGGTGCTGGAACTTCAGGCGCATATCACCGCGTGGATAGATTTCCCGGAAGAGGACGTCGATGAGATAGACCCGAAATTGCTTGTTGACGGTATCGCGGAACTGCATTGGGAGCTGTCCCGCCTGAGCGACAGCTTTGAATTGGGCGCAGACCTTATCCGCGGGGTGCCGACCGTGATCGCGGGCAGCCCGAATGTCGGAAAAAGTACTCTGCTCAATCTTCTCGCGGGCGCGCCGAAAGCGCTGGTGACCCCGATAGCGGGCACGACAAGGGACGTCGTCGAGCAGAAGGTACGGCTGGGCGGCACGGCGCTGCTGCTCGCGGATACGGCAGGTATCCGGGACAGCGACGATCCGGTCGAACAGATGGGGGTCGCGCTCGCCCGTCAAAAACTGGAACAGGCGGGCCTTGTGCTCGCGGTATTCGACAGCTCCCGTCCGCTTGAATCCAACGACCTCGATCTGATAGAAGCGCTGCGCGGCCGCAGGGTAATTCCAATCATCAACAAAACCGACCTTGACGCCCGGCTTGACCCCACGCCGATCGAATCTGCGCTCGGCAAAGCGGTTTACATCAGCGCGAACGACCCGTCCTCGCTGGAATCGCTGGACAAAGCGGTCGCATCCATCCTTAAAACCGCAAACCTCGACCCCGATCAACCGATTCTCGCGAACGAGCGCCAGCGCGGCTGTGCGGTCCGTGCGCGGGACATCATCGCGGACGCGCTGAACGCCGCAAAAACAACGACCCCGGATGTCGTATTCGCACTGTTGAGCGAATCGCTGGAAGCGCTCGCGGACCTTTCCGGCGAAAACGTCACAGAATCCGTCCTGGACGAGGTTTTTTCCCGTTTCTGCGTCGGCAAATGATTTTATCAAAACCATTGTCACCGCCGGCATGTTCTTTCCCCGGTTTCTTTCAAAGAAACCGGGCCGCCGGAGGCAAGCCCTTTAATAAAAAATCCTCAAAATAACACAGATCCGAAACCCCGCGCGAAGCGCACGGCCAGCGGACGAGCGAAAGCCGCAAGGGTTTCGCAATGTCCGCGGCGGCGGGCGCGAAGCAAGGGCGGGGCGAGCATGGACTTTCCCCGCACCATTCCCGGCCATGTTCTTTTCCCCTCTTTTCTTTCAAAGAAAAGAGGCCGTCGGAGACCCTCCGGAGGCCCTCCCCCTTGCGCCCTTAGGCCGCCAAAGGCAAACGCCCTTTGCACCCCTGCTCACCGGCGGCAGCCACTGCCGCAAAACCCGCATGAACATTTATAAATCATCCCCAAAAGCCATATCCAACCCCGGAAGGAAGATGCTCTTGTATACATTCAAAAACTATGACGTCATCGTTGTCGGAGCGGGCCATGCCGGCTGCGAAGCCGCGCTTGCGAGCGCGAGACTGGGCGCAAAAACCGCGATATTCACCATCGCGCTGGACGCGATCGGCAACCTGCCCTGTAACCCGTCAATCGGCGGCACCGCCAAAGGTCACCTGGTCTTTGAATTGGACGCGCTGGGCGGCGAGATGGGCCGCGCGGCGGACGCGACCACCCTGCAAAGCCGAATGCTCAACACCGCAAAAGGGGCGGCCGTCCATTCCCTGCGGGTGCAGAGCGACCGCCGCGCCTACCACCGCTATATGAAAAAGGCGCTGGAATCCGAACCCAACCTCGACCTGATTCAGGACGAGGTCACCGAACTGCTGCTGGAAAACGGCGCGGTCTGCGGGGTAAAAACCTCGCTGGGCGGTGTCCACGGCGCAAAATGCGTCGTCATCGCGACCGGCACCTACCTCGGCGGCAAAATCTACGTCGGGGACAGCGTCCGCATCTCCGGCCCCGACGGCGTGGTCGCCGCAACCGCCCTGACCGCCTCGCTGGTCAAAGCCGGCCTGCCCATCCGCCGCTTTAAAACCGGCACTCCCGCAAGAATCCACCGGCGCAGCATCGACTTCTCCCGCCTCGCCGTCCAGTACGGCGACGACCAGATCGTCCCCTTCACCTTCATGAACGAGTTCGAGATCGAGAACAAGGTCGTCTGCTATATCACCCATACAAACGAGCGCACCCACGAGATCATCCGCGCCAATCTCCACCGCTCCCCGCTGTACGGCGGCAAAATCGAGGGCGTCGGACCCCGCTATTGCCCCTCGATCGAGGATAAGGTCGTCCGCTTTCCGGACAAGCCCCGCCATCAGCTGTTTATCGAGCCCTGCGGCCTGGACACCGACGAGATGTATTTGCAGGGCATGAGCAGTTCGCTGCCGCTGGACGTCCAGTACGAGATGTACCGCACGGTCGACGGGCTGGAAAACGTCGAGATCATGCGCCCGGCTTATGCGATTGAATATGACTGCGTCGACCCTCTCGCGCTCGGCCCCACCCTCGAGCTGCACGACTGCCCCGGCCTGTTCGGTGCGGGCCAGTTCAACGGCACGAGCGGCTATGAGGAGGCCGCTGCCCAGGGCTTTGTCGCCGGCGTCAACGCCGCGCACAAGGCGCTCGGCCGTCCGCCCTTTGTGCTCACCCGCCAGAATTCCTATATCGGCGCGCTGATCGACGACCTGGTCACCAAGGGAACCAACGAGCCTTACCGGATGATGACCAGCCGCAGCGAGTACCGGCTGCTGCTGCGGCAGGACAACGCCGACCTGCGGCTCTGCGAGATGGGTCACCGGCTCGGGCTGGTTACCGGAAAGAAGTACGAGACCTTTTTGCACAACCGCGCGCTGCTTGAGCAGGAGCTCTGCAGGCTGGAAAAAACCGTCGTCCAGCCCGGCGAAGCGCTGGACGCTTTGTTGCAGGCGCGGGGCGGCGATCCGCTGCACGCGCCCGCCTCGCTTGCCCAGCTGCTGCGGCGTCCCAATGTCCGATATGCCGACCTCGCGCCCTTTGACCCGGCCCGGCCGGCGGGAATGACCCCGCGGCTGGTGACCAAGCTGGAAACCGAGCTGAAATATGCCGGCTATCTCAAGCGGCAGCAGGCCGCCGTCGAGCGGATGCAGCGGCTGGAACAGACTCCTATCCCGGCCGATTTCGAATTTGCCACGATTGAGGGGCTGCGCAAGGAGGCCCGGGACAAGCTCGCCGCCGTCCGGCCGCTTTCACTCGGCCAGGCCGCCCGCATCAGCGGGGTCAACCCGGCCGACATCCAGGTCCTGACCATCCACCTTGAACGCCGCCGCCGGGAGGCGGGGCGAAAATCCGCCCAAAAAGGAGCGAACGACCATGATTGACCGCGAAAGACTGATTCAAACCGCCGCCGGGTTCGGCGTCGCCCTCAGCGCGCAGCAGGCCGCGCTGCTGGACCGGTACGCAGAATTGCTGTGCGAGAAAAATAAGGTCATGAACCTGACCGCCATCACCGACCCGGACGGGGTGGAGGTCAAGCACCTGCTGGACAGTCTGCTGTGCGCCGCCCAGCCGGAAATTGCCGGCCGGGTCGCCGACGTCGGCACCGGCGCGGGCTTTCCGGGCGCGGTGATCCGGGTGCTCAAACCGGATGTGGCGCTGACCTTTATCGACGCGACCGCCAAAAAGCTCGGCTTTATTGAAGAGAGCTGCGCCGCGCTTGGCCTGCAGGCAGAGACGGTGCACGGCCGCGCGGAGGAGCTTGCGCACAAAACCGAATTTCGCGAACAGTTTGACTGCGTGACCGCGCGGGCGGTTGCGAACCTGCCCGCTGTGTGCGAATACTGCCTGCCGCTGGTGAAGGTCGGCGGCTGGTTTGTCGCGATGAAGGGTCCGGAAGCGCCGGCCGAACTGGACCAGGCAAAAGCGGCGCTGCGGGCGCTCGGCGGCGAGGCAAAGGAGCTGCGCCGCTTCGGGTTGCCGGACGGCAGCGAGCGGGTTCTCGTGGTGATAAAAAAGATTTCGCAAACCTCGACAAAATACCCGCGCAGCGGCAAAAATATCACAAAAAAACCGATTATATAGTGGTTTTTTATTAGAAAAACGCAAGATATTGTAGATGGAAAAATATGGTAATTCTTCGCCGGATGTGGTATTCTAATACCAGAGAAAGGCGGGGAACAAGATGCTGTTCAAGTCAAACAAAAAGCTCAACGCGGCATACATCCGCACCGGCGAGATCCGGTCCGGCGAGGTGACCCGCCGCCGTTTCCGGGACGAAGAAAAACTTGCCGAGCTGCAAAACAGTATTTTGTCGGTCGGGATCATCGAGCCGCTGCACGTCAGCCGTGTCCCCGGCGGTTATGTCCTGATTTCGGGCGAGCGCAGGCTGGAAGCGGCGCGGCGGCTGGGGCTCAAAACGGTCCCGGCGGTGATCGAGCCGAAAATGAGCGAATCGGACATGCTGGTCCGTGCCTTCATCGAAAACGCGCACAAAGAGGATTTCAGCATATTCGAACAGGCGGCGGCGATCCGGCGGATCATGACCCTCAGCGGCAAAAACAACGCCGAGACGGCGACGCTGCTGGGCATAGACGAGGATCTGGTCAAGGCGCGGCTCAAACTGCTGATTCTGGACGAGGAAGCGATGACGGTATGCGAGGCGGCGGGCCTGAGCGAGAAGTGGGTCAACCGGATCGTCGCAATGCCGCAAAGCGAGCGCGGCAAACTGTTTTTCGGGCTGCTCAATGAAGCGGAGGACCTTGCGTCCCGCGCCTGCCAGCTGCGGGAGCGGTTACAGCTGGACAGCGAGGAAGCCCCTGTGCGCACCGTCGCGATCAAGGACGTCCGCATTTTTTTCAACACCATCGACCGCGCCATCGAGGTCATGAAACACGCCGGTGTCGAAGCGACCACCGAGCGGCATGATTTTGACGGACTGATCGAATACTATATCCGCATCCCCTCGCGGGACGCGCTTGCGCGCCGTTAGAGCGCGCCCTGAAAACTGCATAGCATCTCTTCCATACACACACCCAGAAAACGCGGCGAACGGGCAAACCCCGACGCCGCGTTTTCTGGTTCCCGCCATAATTTCCGCGCAGAAAAGCGCACAGGTCCGAAAGCAGGGTTTACAGAGCGCCGTTTCTGTCTGCATTGTGACCTGGCCGGACGGTTTAATGCGCTGAATAAAGACGGCGAAATCCGCCGCCGTTTATTTTTAGTGCGTGTTTTATGTTTGCGCTGTGTTCTTTTCC
>CALWZE010000041.1 GCA_944385925.1 uncultured Clostridia bacterium | reverse complement strand
GGTGCTGGGCGTGGAGGTCCAGAATACGCTGGGTGAGATCCGTGAAGAGATCGCCCAGGCGGAAATGGCAGCCAAAAGCCCCATCCCTCCGGGAATGAGCAAAGCGGACTACGCTGAAATGCAGTTTAGCGACGCCCTCACCGAGGCTGACGACTATGACCTGCTGGTCATGGGCCGTACCCAGGGCAAGGGCTGCTACTGCTATGTGAACGGCCTGCTGCAAACGCAGATTCAGAAATACGTAGGGCACTACGATTATATGGTGATTGATAATGAAGCGGGCCTCGAGCATATCGCGCGCGGCACCCTGCCCAAGGTGGATATCCTGCTGCTGGTCAGCGATTGTTCCCGCCGCGGCATCCAGGCGGTTGGCCGGATTGCGGAAATGGTGGAGGAACTCAACTTGAAACCGGGCGTCATGAAGTTGATTGTCAACCGCGCACCGGATGGTGTATTGAATGATGGCGTCCGCGAGGAAATTGAAAAATATGGGCTGGATCTTGCCGGCGTAATCCCGCAGGACAAGACCATTTACGACTGGGACTGCGAGGGCAAGCCGACGGCGCACGTGCCGGAAAGCGCGCCCAGCAAGCAGGCGCTTGCAAAAATACTCAAGGAACTGGGCCTGTAAGGAACAGGGATTCTGGGCCGGAAACGGCCGTACTTAATTTCGTTGTTTAGTCAATAAACATAAACACAAACAGTATCTTAAAGAAAGAGGGGAATGGTAAAATGCCGTTTACCAACAAACCACAGGTGTTCAATGCCAAGATCAATACGGTCGAGCTTGGCGTTGGCGACAAGAAAATCGCCATCGGCGGTGAGAACGTTCTGCCTTTCTACACGTTCGACGCGCCCATTGAGAATCTGCCGAAAATCGGCGTAGAGATCTCGGATGCAGGCGTTGAGAACGAAGTCGAGGGCATCAAGGCTTTCTACGAAGGCTGCAATACCGTCGCCGAGCGCGCAAAGAAAGCCGCGACCATGCCGGGCGCCGACTTCCTCGCGATCCGCTTCGAGTCTGCCGACCCCAACGGCGAGAACACCTCGGTCGAGGATTGTGTCAAGGTCGCAAAAGAGGTCGCTGAAGCGACTGATATGCCGCTGGTCTTCATGGGCTGCAAGAACGTCGAGAAGGACGCGCAGATCTTCACCGCTGTTGCCGACGCTCTGCAGGGCAAGAACATCCTGGTCCTGTCCGCCCGCGAAGAGGACTACAAGACAGTCGCTGCTTCCGCAGGCCTCGCTTATGGCCAGAAGGTCGGTGCTGAGTCCGCGGTTGACATCAACCTTGCAAAACAGCTCAACGTGCTGATCACCCAGCTGGGCGTTGCGAGCGCAAACGTCGTCATGAACCTCGGTTCTGCTGCGGCGGGCTATGGCTATGAGTATGTTGCGTCCACCATGGACCGCGTCAAAGCTGCTGCGCTGTCCCAGAACGACGCGATGCTCCAGATGCCGGTTGTCACCCCTGTTTCGACCGAAACCTGGTCGGTCAAGGAATCGATGGCGTCCGAAGAGGACATGCCTGAATGGGGCAGCCGCGAGACCCGCGGCGTGGATATGGAGGTCGTTACCGCGGCCGCCTGTCTCGCTTCCGGCTCCAACGCGGTCATCCTCCGGCACCCGCAGTCGGTCGAAACCATTTCCAAGCTCATCAAAGAGCTGGCTTAATTGATAGGAGGGTATGACAATGGCTCTGAAAGGCCTTGACATTTTCAAGCTTACACCGAAAACCAACTGCAAGGAATGCGGCAACCCGACCTGCATGGCGTTTGCCATGAAGGTCGCGCAGGGCGCTATTCCTCTCGAGAAATGCCCGCACATGGGCGCCGACGTGATCGCGAAACTTTCTGAGGCGACTGCGCCTCCCATGAAGGTTATCGAGGTCGGCGCGGGCAATAATGCGCACAAGCTCGGCGGCGAAACCGTTCTGTTCCGTCACGAGAAGACCCTTGTCAACAAGAACCTGTTCGCGACCAAACTCTGCTCCTGCATGGATGACGCGAAGATCGACGAGCTGCTTGCCGGCGTTAAGCATGTCGATTATGAGCGCATCGGCGAGCGTATGTACTGCGAGTTCCTGAGCCTGGATTATGCGGATAACGGCGTGGACAAGTATGTCGCGCTGGTCAAGAAGGCGATGGAAGCTGACCGTGCGCTGATCCTGAACGTTGAGTGCCCCGAGTGCGCGAAGGCCGCTCTGGAAGTTTGCAAGGACGCGAAGCCGATCCTCAACGGTGCGAACGCTTCGAACTATGAAGAGATGAACAAGGTTGCGACCGAGGCGGGCGTTGTGCTCGGCGTCAAGGGCGCGAACCTCAGCGAGCTGTTCGACACGGTTACCGCGCTTGAAGCTGCGGGCAACAAAAACCTCATTCTGGACGTTACCGGCGCAACCATCAAGGAGACCTTTGCAAACGCTGTTCAGGTCCGCCGTTCCTGCCTGAAGGAGAACAACCGCACCTTCGGTTATCCCTCCATCGTCAACCTGACCAAGCTTTGCGCGGGCGACGAGCGCATGCAGTCCGCCCTTGCTTCGGTCTTTACCCTCAAATACGGCTCGATCATCGTTATGGACAGCATGTCCTACGCGCAGGCGCTGCCGCTGTATGGCCTGCGTCAGAACATCTTCACCGACCCGCAGAAGCCGATGAAGGTTGCGCCCGGCATCTATCCGATGAACGGTGCGGACGAGAACGCGCCCTGCATGATCACGGTCGACTTTGCGCTGACCTACTTTGTTGTGTCCGGTGAAGTTGAGCGCAGCCAGAAGCCGATCAACTTCCTGATCACCGACGCGGGCGGCTATTCGGTTCTGACCGCGTGGGCGGCGGGCAAGCTCTCCGCCAGCTCGATCGCGAAGTTCTTTGAGGAGCAGGATATCGCCGGCAAGATCAAGAACCGCACCCTCATTATTCCGGGCAAGGTCGCGGTCCTCAAGGGCGAGATCGAAGACAAGCTGCCGGGCTGGAACATCGTCGTCGGCACCAACGAGGCGATCCAGATCCCGAAATTCCTCAAGGACGCGAATTTCTAATCCACCTTACACTATAAAATCAACACGGAGGACCACAGCATGGCCAAATTTATTACAATCGGCGAGCGCATTCACTGCATTTCGCCGGTAATCCGCGAGGCGATGAACACGCAGAACCCCGAGCCGATCCTCAAGCGTGCCAAAGAGCAGATCGATGCGGGCGCAACCTATCTTGACGTCAACATCGGCCCGGCCGAGAGCAACGGCGTCGAGCTGATGCAGTGGGCTGTCAAGCTGCTGCAGGAGAACTTCGACAACGTGCCCCTCGCCCTCGACACCGCCAACCGCAAGGCGATCGAGGCCGGTATTCAGGTTTATAACCGCGCCAAAGGCAAGCCGATCGTCAACTCGGCGGACGCGGGCGACCGCATCGAGAACATCGATCTTGCGGCGGCGAACGACGCGATCGTCATCGCGCTGTGCTCCAAGGCGGGTGTTCCGGCGGACAACGACGAGCGCATGGCTTACTGCCAGGAGCTGCTTGAGCGCGGTATGGAGCACGGCATGGAGCCGACCGACATGCTCTTCGACCCGCTCTTCCTGGTCATCAAGGGCATGCAGGACAAGCAGATGGACGTCCTCGAGGCGATCAAGATGCTGACCGATATGGGCCTGCGCACCACCGGCGGTCTGTCCAACGTCTCCAACGGTATGCCGAAGCACATCCGTCCGATCATGGACAGCGCGATGGTCGCCATGGCGATGATGAACGGTCTGTCCTCCGCGATCGTCAACCCCTGCGATCTGCGGCTGATGGAGACCATCAAGTCCTTCGATATCATCAAGGACAACGATCTGTACGCGGACAGCTATCTCGAAATCTGATTTTCGACTGTCTTTGCTCGCGATCCTCAATATAATTAAACAAACCGCGCGGCGGGAAGTGAACGCCGCTCGGGTCTGTAAGACGGCCCGCCCTCTTGCGGGCGGGCCGTCTTGCCATACAGCCGCCCCCATAAACGGCTGATTTTTAGAAAAGCG
Source organism: uncultured Clostridia bacterium (assembly GCA_944385925.1). Taxonomy (GTDB): domain Bacteria; phylum Bacillota; class Clostridia; order Oscillospirales; family Ruminococcaceae; genus CALWZE01. Next base: position 93,191 of record CALWZE010000041.1, on the reverse strand, counting down.
GGACAGGAAGCCCCGTGCAAATAATCTGGGAGGATTCATCATGAGCGTACTCACTGATTTAATCTATGCAGGTTCCAACGCGGTTGCGGGTCTGACCGAAAATGCGGTCAACGACGCGATTGCCAAATACGGTGCGGATAAGCCAGCCGCTTTCCCTGACACCGCCTATTTTTTCCCCACCATCTATGCCGCAACCGGCGTCAAGGTCAAGACTCTGGGCGACCTGCCTGCCTGCGTCGGTGTGCTGAAAAGCCTGATCTCCAATAAGGAGGATCTCGGCGAAGCGCTGAATGCCGGCCTTGCGACGGCGGTCGGCGCAGAGATCATTGAAGGTCTCAAATTCCTCGATCCCAACGCCTATGCCAATGAGACCGGAATCGGCTTCGTGCCCGACCCGATCATCCGTTCGCTCGGCGTGCCGCTGGTCACCGGCGATATCCCCGGCGTCGCAGTTGTGCTCGGCAAGGCGGAGAACCCCGCCGACGTCGCTTCTGTCGTCAAGGACTACCAGAGCAAGGGCATTATGACCTTCCTCATTGGCGACGTGATCGATCAGGTCATCGAGCAGGGCGTCAAGGTCGGTCTTGATTTCCGGGTAGTGCCGCTTGGTCACGATGTAACCGCGGTTATCCACGTTGTCACTGTCGCGATTCGTGCGGCGCTGATTTTCGGCAACGTCCAGCCCGGCGATCTCGCCGGCCTGCTTGCCTACACCAAAGAGCGCGTGCCGGCTTTCGTCAACACCTTCGGCGCGCTGAATGAAGTCGTCGTGTCGGCCGGCGCCGGCGCCATCGCGCTTGGCTTCCCTGTTATCGTGGACGTTGACCTTGCGGAAAACCAGGTTCCCGGCGCGCTTGTCTCGGTCACCGACCATGAGCACACGGTCAAGGAAAGCCTTGCGCTGCGCGGTATCAAGATCAAGGTCAAAGAGCTGCCGATCCCGGTTGCCTTTGCCGCCGCGTTTGAGGGCGAAATCATCCGCAAGGGCGATATGGCCGTTGAGATGACCAGCGACAAAAACCCGACCTGCGAGCTGGTGCTTATGCGCGGCGAGAATGAGGTCGAGGACCATAAAATTGTCATTGACGGGCCGGACCTCGATGGCGGCGATCAGCCGCTTGAACTTCCGCTCGCAACCTATATCGAGGTTTACGGCGCGAAGATGCAGTCCGACTTTGAACCGGTCATTGAGCGCAAGATCCACCACTGGTTCAACTACATGGAAGGGGTCATGCATACCGGCCAGCGTAACCTCATTCGCATTCGTGTCAACAAGGAAGCTTTTGAAAAGGGACTGCGGCTCAAACACTTTGCCGAGGTCATCTATCACGAGATTATGGACGAGTTCGACAGCGTCGTCGACAAGTGCCAGATCACCCTTGTGACCGACAAGGATAAGGTGCAGAAGATTCTGGATGAGCAGGCGCTGCCCGCCTATAACAAACGCGACGAACGCCTTGCTTCCATGACCGACGAGAGCGTCGACACCTTCTATACCTGCATCCTTTGCCAGAGCTTTGCACCGTCCCACTGCTGCGTGGTTACGCCGGAGCGGCTGGGCCTGTGCGGCGCGGTGTCCTGGCTGGATGCCAAGGCCACTAAGGAACTGACCCCGACCGGCCCCTGCCAGCCGATTGCCAAGATCGGCTGTGAGGATGAGCGGCTCGGCCGTTACACCGAGGTCAACAAGATCGTTGCCGAGGCGACCCACGGCGCGGTGGACAACGTCACCCTGTACTCCATCATGGAGGACCCGATGACCTCCTGCGGTTGCTTTGAGTGCATCTGCGGCGTAATGCCGGAAGCAAACGGCGTTGTGGTCGTCAACCGCGAATATAAAGGCATGACCCCGACCGGCATGACCTTCGGCGAGCTTGCTTCCATGACCGGCGGCGGCGTACAGACCCCCGGTTTCATGGGCCATGGCCGTCACTTTATCTCCTCCAAGAAATTCATCGCGGCCGAGGGCGGCCTTGAGCGGATCGTCTGGATGGCCAAGGAGCTTAAGGACGACGTTGCGGCCAAACTGAACAAGACCGCCAAGGAGATGTACGGCATTGACAACTTCACCGATATGGTTTGCGACGAAACCATCGCGGTCGACTCCGAGGGAGTTATGAACTTCCTGACCGAGAAAAACCATCCGGCACTCGGATTGGATCCGTTGATGTAAGACCCGGATTTTCCGCCGGCTTTTGAAGATTCGGCAGAAGATTGTGCAAACAGCCTCTCCCGCCCGCAGGCTTGCGGGCGGGAGTGGCCCGATCGGTTTCGCCATTAGGCGGTGCGCCGGACGGTATAAAACCGCTCGGCGCTTTTTAAAATAGAGAACAATGCCGCTGCGTTTTCGATGCAGCGCAGCGGATACAGATAAAAAGAACGGCAGAAGGGAATACATATGCTGAAAGTAACTTTTAAACAGCAGGGAAGCGACGACGTTGAGATTTTTGCTTCCGCGCATGAGAATCTTCTCGCATTGGCGCGCAAGGCGAATGTCGCCATTGACGCGCCCTGTTCGGGCAACGCTTCCTGCGGAAAATGCCGGGTAAAACTGGTATCCGGCGAACTGCACAGCCCGAAAAGCAGGCATATTACCGATGAGGAGTATGCCGCCGGCTGGAGACTGGCCTGCATCAGCGAGGTCGTTGCGGATGTGGTGATCGAGGTGCCGGATATTGCGTCGGCATATAAAAGCCGTATGAAGGTCGCGGATCTTTCTTCCAAAGCGGAGATCGAGATTTTTGAAAAAATCCAAAAGGAGATCGAAGCCGCCGGAATCCCCTTTAAAAACAGTTATCTGAGCTTTACGGTGCGGCTGGACGTGCCCAGTCTGGACAACACGATGCCGGACAATGAGCGGCTGCTGCGGGCTGTCGGCGCACTTTACCCCGACCTGCGTCCGAATATGAGTTTTGCGGTGCTGCAAAAGCTGCCGGATGTGCTGCGTGAGGCGGATTTCGTTGTGCGCTGCATCGTGCGCCGCACCCATCACTGCCTGGAATTGCTGGATATTTGTCCGGCGACTGATACGACGCCGCTTTGCGGTCTCGCGGTGGATATCGGCACAACAACAGTCAGTGCGCTGCTGGTCGATCTGCAAAGCGGCGCGATCCTTGCAAAAGCCAGCGCGGGCAACGGACAGATCCGCTATGGAGCCGACGTTATTAACCGCATTGTGGAGAGCTCCAAAGAAGGCGGACGTGAGCGGCTGCAAAAAGCCATCGTCGAAGAGACGCTCAACCCCATGTTCCGCAATATGTGCGCGCACGCAAAGGTGCAGCCTGAGCGGGTATACTGCGCAGTGTTCGCGAGCAACAGCACCATGAACCATCTGCTGGTCGGCGTCAATGCCAATCCGCTGCGTATGGAGCCCTATATTCCCGCGTTTTTCGAAACCGATGCGGTGCATGCCCGGGATTTGCGCCTGTGCATCAATCCGGACGCCCCGGTGGTCATCGCGCCCAACATCGGAAGCTATGTCGGCGGCGATATCACTGCCGGTACCCTGGCAAGTATGATCTGGCACAAACCGGAGATGTCGGTGTTTATCGATCTCGGCACCAATGGCGAGATCGTGTTTGGCAACTCGGATTTTCTGATGAGCTGCGCGTGTTCTGCGGGTCCTGCTTTTGAGGGAGGGGACATAAGCTGCGGAATGCGGGCAACGGACGGTGCGATCGAGGCTTGCACGATTGATCCGCAGACAATGGAACCGAGCTTTGAAATTATCGGTGAGCCCGGTCAGAAGCCGGTTGGACTGTGCGGCAGCGGCATTATCGATGTGATCAGCGAGCTGTACAAACACGGGATCATCAATGCCAAAGGGCTCTTTGTTCGGGAAGGAAAAAGGGTCAAACGGGATGGATTCGGCAGCGGCAGCTATGTTCTGGCCTTTAAAGAGGAGGCAGATTCAGTCAAGGACATTGTTTTGACCGAAGCGGATATTGACAACTTTGTGCGTGCGAAGGGCGCGATCTTTTCGGCGATCAACACGCTGCTCAGTTCCCTGGACTTTGATGTGAGCATGGTGGAAAAAGTTTATGTTGCCGGCGGAATCGGCAGCGGCATTAATATGAAAAATGCCATTGGGATCGGCATGTTCCCGGATGTGGAAGTTGAAAAGTATGAATATATCGGCAACTCCTCGCTGTGCGGCGCCTATGCAATGCTGCTTTCGGACGCGGCCAGGGAAAAGGTGCTTGAACTTGCACACTCGATGACCTATCTCGAATTGTCAACAACGCCGGGATATATGGACGCCTTTGTCGCGGCCTGCTTTATCCCGCATACCGACGCATCTCTTTTCCCCTCGGTGGTGCAGGATTTTGGAGGACAGGAATAATGGCTGTGGATTTTGAAAAAAACAATAAAGACCGCCTGCCGTATCTCCATTATCTGGAGCTGTTTGCGGCAAAGGACCCCGCGGAGATTGCCGAGCGCTGTGCGCTTCAATATGATCCGCAGAGCAAACAGCTCGAGTTCGCCATGATGGGCGAGCGCTACGCTGTGCGCTGGCCGGATCTCGAATTGACACATTTGAGCGGCGGCTATGACGTCATGGGCGACATCAAGGCGAAAATCCTTTTGCTGCGGTATCTGGTAGACGGCAGTTTTACGGCGGCGAGCGGAAAGTTTCTGAGTTATCGAGATGTTCCGTGGGGCGAGGTCTATTATCAGCAGTTCAGCGGTCGCTGCCTTGCGCGCTTTGCGTTCAGCTATGCCAAAAGGCTGGACGCGCTTGCGGCGGCGATGAAAAAGCTGAACGCAAAGCCGGTGGATGGCTGCGACGCGGGATATGAGTTCGAATTTATGGACGGGCTGTGGCTTCGTTTCATGTTCTGGCAGGCGGACGAGGATTTTCCGCCTTCGTCTCAGATCCTCTTTTCGGATAATTTTGCCCTTGCGTTTACCGCCGAGGACATGGCTGTGGTCGGCGATGTCTCTATTGGGGCGCTTGGCAAGCTGTAAAAGGAAAAAATTTGCGCAGAACCTTGCTCGATTTGTCCATTTGTGATAAAATAGCAGTAAAATATCACAGAAAATGACAATGACGGAACGAGGAATATGCGGTATTATTAGATTGTTACAAACCAAACAATCTTTTGGCCGCTTCCAGTTCAGTGCTGGCAGAGGATGAGCCCTGTGGCAGAAGCGGCCTTTTTTGTACGATTTATTTGTTAAGAATTTAGCAATCATTGAAGAAGATCAGGTAAAATCAGATATATGGATTACAACGAAGCATTAAACTATATTCGCGGAAAGAATTGGAAATCCAGCGCGCCGGGATTGGACAGAACAAGAGAACTGCTGGAGCGGCTTGGAAATCCCGAACAGGGTCTGCGCATCCTGCATATTGCGGGGACAAACGGAAAGGGCAGCGTTGCGGCGATGTGCTCGAGTATTCTGCGCAAAGCCGGTTACAAAACAGGGCTTTATACCTCGCCCTCCATTCAGAGATACAACGAACGGGTCCAGATTGACGGAGAGATGATTCCGGACAACGTTTTTGCCGCTCTCATGGGGGAGGAGATCATCCCGCAGGTTGAGCAGATGAGCGATCCGGCGACCGAATTCGAGATGCTGACCTGTCTGGCACTGCTCTGGTTCAAGCGCCAGGGGTGCGAGGCGGTCGTGCTGGAAACCGGAATGGGCGGCGAATACGACAGTACAAACGCGATCCCGTGCCCCGAGGTTGCGGTGATCACGGCGATCGGAATGGATCATATGGAGCAGCTGGGCGGCACCATTGAGGAAATTGCCCGGACAAAAGCGGGAATTATCAAGCATGGCTGCGACGTTGTGCTCAATGGGAATGACCCGAGAGCCAACGAGGTGATCGAGCGGGTTTGCGAGCAGCGGCGCGCCAATTTGACGATCCCGGACTATTCGACGCTGACAAAAAGCGAAGCGAGCCTTAAGGGACAGTATTTCAGTTATAAGCATTACAACGATCTCTTTATCCCGCTTCTCGGAGACTATCAGCCACAGAATGCGGCCGTCGCCATTGAGACCATGCTGGCGCTGAAACGCCGTGGCTGGAAACTGAATGAGCAAAACGTTCGGGACGGGCTGCGCGCAGTAGTATGGCCGGGACGCTTCGAGCTGCTCTGCGAACAGCCGGTGTTTATCGTGGACGGCGCGCACAACCCACAGGGTATCGCGGCGACGGTGGCCGGAATCCACCGCTATTTTCCGCAGCAGCAGCCGGTCATTCTCATCGGCATTATGGCGGATAAGGATGTGGACGGCATGATTGACAAGTTACAGGGCGTTTCGGATTGTTTCATATGTGTGACGCCGGATAATCCGCGCGCGCTGCCAGCCGCGGAACTTGCCGCGAAGCTGCAGATGAAAGGAATGAGCGCGCAGGCCTGTGAAACGGTTTCGGACGGAATCAGCCGCGCGTGTGAGATCGCGCTGTCTGAGCAGCGTCCGGTGATTGCGCTTGGCTCGCTCTACCTGGTCGGCGCGGCGCGTACCCGGTTCAAAGGGTGAAATTCTTGGTATAAATCGCGGCGGTGCATTGGAGGCGCGCCGGACCGCGGTTCATATAATATAAGGCTATTGTGAAATTTGGGAGGACAACGAAATGGGCTACAAATCCGACATCGAGATCGCACAGGCTACAGAGATGCTGCCGATCAACAAGATCGTCGATGAACTTGGGATCGACGACAAATACGTTGAACAGTACGGCAAATACAAGGCAAAGATTGATTATAATTATCTGAAAGATCACGCGGCGGACAAAGACGGCAAACTGATCCTGGTAACCGCGATCAACCCGACGCCTGCCGGCGAGGGCAAAACCACGACGACGGTCGGCCTGGCAGACGGCATGCGCAAAATCGGCAAAAAGGTTGTCGTTGCGCTCCGCGAGCCGTCGCTTGGCCCGGTCTTCGGCGTAAAGGGCGGCGCTGCCGGCGGCGGTTATGCACAGGTTGTCCCGATGGAGGATATCAACCTGCACTTCACCGGCGACTTCCATGCGATCGGCGCGGCCAACAACCTGCTTGCCGCGATGATCGACAACCACATCTATCAGGGCAACAAGCTCGGCATCGATCCGCGCCGGATTACCTGGCATCGCTGCGTCGACATGAACGACCGTCAGCTGCGTTTCCTTGTGGACGGCATGGGCGGCCCGACCAACGGTGTGCCCCGTGAAGACGCTTATGACATCACGGTCGCATCCGAGATCATGGCGGTTCTCTGCCTTGCTTCGGATATCACCGACCTCAAAGCCCGTCTCGGCCGTCTGGTTGTCGGATATACCTATGACAAAAAACCGGTGACCGCTTCCCAGCTTAACGCACAGGGCGCAATGGCGGCCCTGCTCAAGGATGCGCTCAAGCCCAACCTTGTCCAGACCCTTGAACATACTCCTGCGTTCGTGCATGGCGGCCCGTTCGCTAACATCGCGCACGGCTGCAACTCGGTTACCGCGACCCGCCTTGCCATGAAGCTCGGCGATTACTGCGTCACCGAAGCAGGTTTCGGCGCGGACCTCGGTGCGGAGAAATTCCTGGATATCAAGTGCCGTATGGCCGGCCTGACCCCGGATGCGGTTGTTGTCGTGGCGACTGTCCGCGCGCTTAAACATCACGGAGGCGTTGCAAAGGCCGATCTGAATGAGGAAAACCTCGAGGCGCTCGAGAAAGGCCTGCCCAACCTGCTGCAGCATGTTGACAATATGAAAAATGTCTACAAGCTGCCCTGCGTCGTGGCAATCAACGCATTCCCGACCGATACCAAGGCAGAGCTTGATCTGGTTGAGCGCAAGTGCAAAGAGCTCGGCGTAAACGTCGCGCTGTCCGAAGTTTGGGCAAAGGGCGGCGAAGGCGGCATCGCGCTGGCCGAAGAGGTTGTCCGTCTGTGCGAAGAACCGAACAATTTCTCCTTCAGCTATGACGTTAACGACAGCATCGAAAAGAAACTGGAAGACATCGTCAAGAATGTCTATCATGGTGACGGCGTGATCCTGACCGACGCGGCCAAGAAACAGGCGCAGCAGCTGACCGAACTCGGCTTTGGCAATATGCCGATCTGCATGGCCAAGACCCAGTACAGCTTCTCGGACAATCAGAAGCTTCTTGGTGCGCCGAAGGGCTTCATGGTCACAGTGCGTAACCTCAAGGTCAGCGCCGGCGCCGGATTCATTGTTGCGCTTACCGGCGACATCATGACCATGCCGGGCCTGCCGCCCGTGCCTGCGGCCGAGAAGATCGACGTCGACGCCGACGGAAAGATCACCGGCCTGTTCTAAACCGGATTGCTGATGCGTCGCCATTAGCGGCGCGCTGTATAATTGAAACGTGCAATGCCGTTTCGCCCGTCAGGACGACGCGGCATTAGCCGTCTTACAAAGGAGTTTTTATGAGCTTTACAAAAGAGAGCTGTGAGCAGTTTGTCGAGGTTCTCGCTTCCAAGGCGCCGGTTCCGGGCGGCGGCGGCGCAAGCGCGCTGGTCGGTGCAATCGGCACTGCGCTGGGCAATATGGTGGGCAGTCTGACCGTCGGCAAAAAGAAATATGCCGCGGTGGAAGCCGAGATCATTGAATTGAAGGCCAAGAGCGACCGGCTGCAAAGCGAGCTGCTCGCATTGGTTGAAAAGGACGCAGAGGTCTTCGAACCGCTGGCAAAAGCGTACGGAATGCCCCGTGAGACCGAAGCCGAAAAGGCGGAAAAAGCGCGGGTGATGGAGATCGTGCTCAAGGACGCCTGTGAAGTGCCGATGCAGATCATGCGCAAATGCTGCGAGGCGATCGATATCGCGGAGCAGTTTGCCGCCAAGGGAAGCACACTTGCGATCAGCGATGCGGGCTGTGCCGCGGCCTGTCTGAAAGCGGCGCTTATGGGCGCAAGTCTGAACGTTTTTATCAACACCAAATCGATGACCAACCGGGAATACGCTGATTCGGTCAACAAGGAAGCGGAGCAGATGCTCAAAACTTACGAGGCGAAGGCCGACGAGGTGTTCGCGTCTGTTCGCGCGCGTCTGTGAGCGGGCAAGAGCTTTACCGGTTGAATAACTGAAAGAAAGAGATTACGGAGGAACTACCAGTATGGCACAACTCCTGAAGGGCGCGGAGGTCACCGCAGCTCTGAATGAAAAACTGCAAGCGGAAGCAGAGGCACTCAAAGCGCAGGGCGTTGTCCCGACCCTTGGCATTGTCCGGGTGGGAGAGCGGCCGGACGACCTGTCCTATGAGCGCGGCGCAACCAAGCGCTGCGAGAAAATCGGCGTCGAGGTGCAGAAGTTCTTGCTGCCGGAGGACGTTTCGCAGCAGGAACTGCTTGATCTGATTCATAAGCTGAATCAGGACAGCGGTATTCACGGCGTGCTTATTTTCCGTCCGCTGCCCCGTCATATTGACGACGAGGCGGTGCGCGCGGCGCTTGCGCCGGAAAAGGATATCGACGGCATTACGGACGGCTCGCTGGTCGGCGTCTTTACCGGAACGGATCAGGGATTCCCGCCATGCACACCCCAGGCCTGCATGGAGATCCTGGATCATTACGGGATTGATTGCACCGGTAAAAAAGCAGTAGTCATCGGTCGTTCGCTGGTTGTCGGCAAACCGGCTGCCATGATGCTTATTAAAAAGAACGCAACGGTGACCGTCTGCCATACCAAGACGGCGGACATGCCTGCTGTCTGCCGCGAGGCGGATATACTGATCGTTGCGGCCGGCCGTGCCGGTGTTGTCGGCCGTGAATATGTCCGCGAAGGACAGATTGTCATCGATGTCGGCATCAACGTCAAAGAGGACGGTTCGCTGTGCGGCGACGTTGCTTTTGAGGAAGTTGAGCCGGTTGTCGGTGCGATCACACCGGTCCCGGGCGGCGTCGGCACCGTGACAACCTCGGTGCTGGTAGGCCATGTTGTCAAAGCGGCAAAGCGCTCGCTTGGCTGAAAAAAGCCGGCAGCGATCCAGCCAAAAGGTTTCAGCTGTTTCGGGTTATTCATTCTTTTAATAAGGAACAGCAAAATCGTAAATTTACAAATTAAAAAGCAGTCCGGCTTCTGATATAAAGAAGCCGGACTGCTTTTTGCAATAATTGCGGTTGATTGATATCAGGATAGCTGTTTTAGCCGCTTGTGTGATAAGGTAAGCTCGGATACTAATACGGAGATGAAAATCAGGAGGAAACCAAATATCAACCGCATTGAAAGAGATTCTCCCATGAAAATCACCGAAAAGATAACGCCAAAAATCGATTCGGTGCTCATAAGAATGGATGCGCTGGAGGGGTCGGCGTATTTTTGACCAAGGTTTTGAAGCAGCAGTGCAGCTGCCGAACAGAACAGACCGAGATACAAGATACCCCATAGATTTGAGGGATTCCAGTACAGATCCCTTGTTTCAAACAACAGGCCTATCACCCAGGCAGGAAGAGCACAAAAACCAAATTGAAGAATAGTAATAAGTACGGGATCTTTCCCAGCACCAAGTTTACCGACCGCCGCAATATGAATCGCAAAAAACAGGCCGCTGAGCAATGCGAGCAAGTCCCCTGCTGCAATGGAGAATTCACTTGTCAGAGAAGAAAGAATGATGCCGAATGTGCAAAGAAAAGCGGCAATCAGGTTTTTTACTCTGGGTCTGCCGCCGCCGATGCACCAATACACAAATGGGACGAGAACACAGTAGATAGAAGAAAGAAAGGCGCTTTTGCCCGGCATTGCCAGCGTAACCCCAAGCGTTTGTATCCAATAAGCGGCAAAAAGACATAAACCGATGATGGCGCCGCGTTTCAGATAATCCCGATTGATAAGACGAAACTTTTTCCAGAATATTGCGGATAGAGCAGCGAAAGCTAAAGTAAATCTGAGCGCAATCAATAGACTTGGAGGAACGGTTTCGGTTGATGATTTTACAACTACAAGCGAGCTGCCCCAGATCATTCCCACTAACAGAAGTGCTAAGCGGGAACTGAAACCGATCCAACCGGGGTTTTTGGTTAGTTTCATGGCGGTTTTCCTTTACATGGTAATAATTGTGCCGCTTTTACCGGAAACGGCGTCTCCGGCGTTGCCCAAGCCTGCAATAATCGCCGGTTTTCCCGTCTGTGCAAAGCGAATTGCAGCCTGGATTTTGGGAAGCATGCTGCCGGATGCGAATTGGCCTTCGAGACAGTAGCGTTCAGCCTGTTCAACAGTCAGCTTGCGCAGGGATTTCTGGTCCGGTTTGCCGTAATTAATTGCGACTGCATCAACCGCAGTGAGGATAATAAACAGGTCCGCTTGAAGCCGCTGCGCTAAAACAGATGCGGAAAAGTCTTTGTCCACAACGGCGCAGACTCCGGTGTATCCAAATTCGTTTTTAACTACGGGAATTCCTCCTCCGCCGCCGGTAATCGGAATTACACCCTGTTCTACCAGATCAAAAATTACATCTTTTTCAACTATATCCACCGGTTTTGGGCTGGGAACGACCCGGCGATAACCGCGTCCGGAATCGAAAATCATTTTGAAGCCTTTTTCAGAACAGAGATTTTCCATTTGCTCGCGGGTATAAAATCCGCCAATTGGTTTAGTAGGACAGGAGAATGCAGGGTCGTCTGCGTCAACAACAACCTGTGTGATCACGGTCGCGACGCTTCTGTCTATTCCTCTTTTTTTTAGCTCATTCTGCAAAGCGTTTTGCAAATGATATCCGATATATCCCTGGCTCATTGCACCGCATTCGGGCAATGGCGCATCCGCGGGTACGACATCGTGCTGCGCCGCGAAACTGAGCGCAAGATTGATCATTCCGACCTGTGGACCGTTCCCATGTGTAAGAATAACGGAATGTCCTTCTTCAATCAGGTCGGCAATGGGTACGGCGGCGGTTTTGACCAGTTGCAATTGCTCCTGCGTCGTATTGCCCAGTGCGTTGCCGCCGAGCGCGACGACGATTCTGCGTCGGTTCATCTGGCGATTCTCCTTTCGCGTTACCGCAAAGTAGCGTAGAGAACGGCTTTAATTGTGTGCATCCGGTTTTCAGCCTGGTCAAATACAACTGATTGAGGTCCGTTGAATACTTCGTCGCTGACCTCCATTTCACAAAGACCGAACTTTTGCTCGATTTCACGGCCGATAGTTGTTTCGGTGTCGTGAAAAGAGGGTAAGCAGTGCATAAAAATAGCATCCGGTTTTGCAAATTCCATAATTTTTCGATTAACCTGATAAGGCTGCAAGGAGCGGATCCGGCTTTCCCAAACACTGTCCGGTTCTCCCATTGAGACCCAGATATCCGTATAAATCACATCAGCGTTAGCAGCTCCGGCGTGAACGTCTTCGGTGAGGGTGACGCTTCCACCGCTTTGCATTGCAAGCTGTCTGCAGGTTTCCACAAGTTCCGGTGCCGGAAAAAGTGTTTCAGGCGCGCATGCGGTGAAGTGAATGCCCATTTTGGCACAAGCTACCATAAGGGAATTGCCCATGTTATTTCTAGCGTCGCCAAAATAAGTGAAGTGTAAACCGGATAAGCGACCCTTCTTTTCCTCTATAGTCAATAAATCAGCAAGCATCTGGGTCGGATGAAAATCGTCGGTCAATCCGTTCCAAACCGGAACACCGGCGTTATCGGCAAGCTCCTCGACCAGCTTTTGACTGAAGCCGCGGTATTCGATGCCGTCATACATTCGGCCAAGAACCTTTGCGGTGTCGCGAATGCTCTCCTTCTTCCCCATCTGGCTGCTGCCGGGATCCAGGTAAGTAACGCCCATGCCGAGATCCATGCCGGCAACCTCGAAAGAACAGCGGGTGCGTGTGGAGGTCTTTTCAAATAGCAAAACAATATTTTTGCCTGCGAGGTATCTGTGGGGTGTACCTACACGCTTTAAATCTTTAAAATTTTTGGCCAGGTCAAGCAAGTAACGAATTTCTGCAGTGTTAAAGTCCAGCAGTTTTAAAAAATTTCTTCCGCTTAAATTAACAGGCATGATGATTGAACCTCTTTTCTTGATTTTCTGGTTTAAATTCGACCGCGTATAAGCGGCATGCTCATGCAACGAGGACCGCCTCTTCCACGGGAAAGTTCCGCACTTGAAAAACGAAGCACTGAAATGCCGGCATCTTCCAACATTTGATTAGTTACGTAATTTCTATCGTAAACGACAACAGTACCCGGTGCGAGGCATAGAGTGTTCGAACCGTCGTTCCATTGTTCGCGTGCAGCGGCTACTCGATTGTTTCCCCCACAAGGGATCAGGGTAACTCTGTCCAGATGCAGATAAGATTTTAAAATGTCTTCCAGCGAACCGGTTTTTTCAGAAGCTTTTACGCCATCACGATCTGCTCGCAGTTCAAAAACACGCAAGGTGTCGAGAATGCCGGGATGAATAGTGAATTTATCCCGGTCAACCTGTGTGAACACCGTATCGAGGTGCATGAAAGCGCGGGCGCGCGGGATGTCAAAAGCCAGGACAGTATTGATACGTGCATTCTCGTCTGAAAAGATATTGCGGGCCAGCAACTCTATTGCTTCAGCCTGCGTGCGTTGAGAGATGCCGACAGCGAGTATGTTTTCACTTAAATTGAGAATGTCTCCGCCCTCGATGGAAAAGTCGTGATCCGGGGTATAATAGAAAGGGGTTTTCTCTGCAAAGTCAGAATGATAAGTGAGTATGTACTTGCCAAATATTGTTTCCCGATTACGTGTGCGCGTGTACATACGATTGAGACTGACACCCTTGCCAATGCAGGCAAAAGGATCTCTTGTAAAATAAAGATTTGGCATGGGCTGTATGATAAAACGTTCAGGTGCCTGAGTAAGCGCGGCAAGACTTTCCTTTTTTCCATTAAGTTCATCATAGGTGACGCCGGACATTGATTTTAAAACCAGCGTGCGAATATCTTGCAGATTATGAAAATAGTGGAACAGTTCTGTGCGATATCCCATCGCATTTCGTCCGGCCTGTTGAATAAGATCTTCAATAAAAGGGGCTTTCAATGCGGGATTTTCAGAAAGGGTCTGGATGATCAGGTCGTCCAGGTAGACGACCTCTGCCCCATGTTCTTGCAAAATTTTTGCAAAAGAATCATGTTCCCGCTGTGCCCCTAACAGATAGGGAATATCATCAAACAGGAGTTCTTCCATCGTGGAAGGGCTTAAATGCTCAAGTTCAACACCGGGTCGTTTCAACAGAACTTTTTGCAACCTACCGATTTCGTTTGTTACGCATACCGACACTGGATATACCTCCGATTTGCTCGCTTTACTGCAATTGTAGACGGTTGCATGAGAGCATGTCGGACAGCGATATCCCGCAATTTTGTATTTTAGTCTGGATTTTTTCTTAAGATTTTTTGAAAATCAGCGAAAAAATACTCCGCACAGGCCTTGTGCGGAGTAGAAGCTTACGGTTTAAATACAAAAAATTGACGGGAATTTGTCCAATTGACGATAAAATTTTTATCTGCTATTTTTTATTATGAAAATTCTCCAATCAGGTGGAATACAGCAACATGATTAAAAACGTACCGATGCAGCCGTATACACGCTCGGAAATGGATCGCAGCAAACTTTGCAGCTTTGATTTTGAAGTTGAAACAGAGCCGACCTCTCCGCTGATCCATAAAGACGCTCGATTTTTATATATCAAGAATGGAGATGGGTTGCTTGCGCTGCAAGGGCGCCGGATGCGTCTTCAACGCGGAACACTGGTATCTATTTTGCCCTGGCAGGTCAGCGAAATTGTACAGGTAAAAGTCCCGCTGCAATACGCGCTGATTGCCTATCATCTTGATACGGTGGAACACGCTGCGCGGCTGTTCCGTGAACAGGAGGATCAATCCATGCCGATCCAGGCGTTGATAGAGCAGTCTCCTTCAGTGCAGCTGAATGACCGGCAACAGGAAGAGATGGATGGAATTGCAGAAGCGTTGCAGGAAGAACTAGGATTGGAGTCAATGCTCGAAACAAAGGAAAGACTTCCGTTTTCCGGCACTCGTGTTGTAAGCCTGCTGGTGCAACTGCTCGTGTTATACTGCCGTGCAGCCGCAGACCAGCCGTCCGCGCCGTTGCTGGGCGATGTGGATGGATCACAGATATTGCGCTATATGTATCTGCACTGTGGGGAAAAACTTACTTTGCAAACTTTAGCGGAATTGTTTTATCTCAGCCGATCGACAGTAAGTGCAAGAATTACCAAATTAACCGGTCTGTCTTTTTTTGATCTGCTTAATGAAATGAGAATAGGCAAAACGATCAACTATCTGCTTTATACGGATCTGACTTTAAAAGAAATGGCGGAGTTTTTGGGATATGTGGACGAATCACATATTTCCAAAGTGTTTGCCGCGAGAATCGGCAGCCGCGCTGCTGAGTTTCGGGAAACCTATCGGCGAATCCAGAATATTTGTCAAATAGAAGAAAGCAGGAAAGCTTACACGGTCATTAATGCAATTTACCGGCATTATGATGAAGAATTGAGCGCTAAATCGGTTGCGCAGGAATTTGGCTTGACCGTAGCGCAGCTCAACCATCTTCTGCTTTGTCAAACCGAGCACAGTTTTGAGGAGTTTCTGAATTTGATCCGCATCAATCGCGCCTGTGAATTGTTAGCGGTAAGCTCGAAAAGCTTGGTGGATATAGCCTGTGAGGTTGGTTACCATAACGCCAAAACTTTTTCGAGAAATTTTTTGCGCTTTCGAACAATGACACCGGGAGAATATCGCGCAAAAATCCAGGAAGAGGATAAACAGTCGAAAAGAGGAAGTAAAAATCAAAACTGCCTATCTTAATAAGACCTGTTAAACGTCAATGTTTCAAGAAAAAATAAAATCTATATAGGCATATTGATTATTTCAACATGACTTAATCGGGTTTTGTCTCGGAATGGTTTCGCAGTATTCCGGTTATGTCCTATAAAAATCACAGGTAAATATAAAAAAAGCCCCCGGCACAGTTTTAAACTGTGCCGGGGGCTGCTCTTTTGTGAACAGGAAAAAGCGGCGAGTATGTAAGGCTGTGCTAATTAAAAAATAATTGTCGCTCAATTTGTTTTTTGGTTTCCAGAAGCAGGGGGGCAATCTCCATGATACGCTGCTCAGTCATTCGCTGCTTGATGGAAGAAACGCTGAAAGCATAGCTGACAGAATCTTCCGAACGTCCCAGCGCTGTAGCGATACATTTTACGCCGATTTCGTTTTCTTCATCATCGATGGCGTAGCCCTGCCGGCGAATCTGAGAAATCTGGTCCATAAGTTCCGGTAATGTTGTAATCGTCTTGGGTGTAACGGCTACTATATTACTTGCCTGAAACACTGCTGCGATCTCCGGGTCGCTCATTGCTGCCATAATCGCTTTGCCAACTGCCACGCAATACATCGGCAGACGCATGCCGATTCTGGAGGCCATTTGAATTGAGCCGACCGCATGCGTGACTTTATAAACGTAAATGATGTCGGTGCCGTCGCGGACAACCAGATGAATCGATTCACCGAGCCTCTCGCTTAGAGCGTCCAGATATGGCTTGGCAATAGAAATAAGACTTGAACGTGAAACTGCACGGCTGGAGATTTCAAACAGTTTTAAAGATAAACGATATTGTCCGTTCTCTTCATGGACGACATAGCCAAGTGAACATAACGTGTTCAAAATGCGGTGGGCCGTCGGGGGAGGAAGTTCGCAGGCTGATGCAATGCTTTTCAGTGCAACGGTTTTCTCTGCCATTGACAAATATTCAATTATTGCAAATGCGCGGGAAACTGATTGTATCTCATTCATTTGTTGTACCTCAAATCTGATACTGATTACGATATTATCATCAAATTCCGTAAAACGGAATATGAACAGCTGACTTTATCGATTTAAACAATGTGAAAATCGAAACTTTAGAAGATTTGTCAATTTACAAAGTTGTTGAAGCAATTATATCATAAGGTCATAGATTTCACAATATAAAATCTATTCCGCATAAAGAAATATTTCCAAATGCAAAGGAGCCAAATTCATGACGACGCTGGATTTTTACGCAAAGCAGTATGTGGAACTCACGATGGTTAAACTCAGATATGATCCTATTGACGTATATTTCTTTGTGGATAGACCTTTCTGGAAAAGAGAAAGCCTGGACTTTAATCATGAATACAAATTTGCGCCCGGAACGCCTGTGCCGGATTATCCCGCAAGATCTTTGCAGGAGATCCTTCAGGAATCGATTAAGCTTGCAGAGTGCCTGCGTGCGTACCAGAAAATCGCTGCAGATGTAAACGAAGAGATGCGTTGTACCTACCTGCTGGAACATACGGAAAATCTTATTACCCGAACCAGAGTGCTGCTCGGGGAAAAGATGAGCTACGACGAGATGACAGCGGGATGCTACGGGCTGATCACGCCGGCATTTGACTATTCAAAATTTGACGGGATTCTTTCACAGCTGGATCAGGTACTTCCCAGTGGCGGAACACTGGCTGAACGTATTTCGGATTTTCGACGCAAAACACTGATTCCCCGTTCCGGCTTGCCGGCAGCCATGAATATGGCCGTTCGGTTTTTCCACGACAGCGCTGTGAAAAACATGGGGCTGCGAGATGAAAACATGCCGCGGCTGCGTTATCGGGACTTGCATGGCACCGAGTTCAGACAAACGCTGTTCGGCTATGATTACGACCGTTTTGACTGGGAGCGAACAACAGCGCTGGACTTCCCCTATGATCTCGACACGCTTATCAGCGTATCGTGTCATGAAACCGATCCCGGCCATTTAACCTTTTTGACCTTCCGGTGCATGGCGATGGTGGATCACTGCTATCCTGAATTGGGATTAAATCCTCAATACTCTCCTTCCGGTGCTTTCATTGAAGGCGCTGCGCGTATGGGAATTGAACTGACTCTGAATACGCCGCAAAAATATTTGGACTTTGAAAGAGAAGTCATAAAACTTGCAGGAATGGATGAAGGAATCCTGAGCTGCTTACCGGTTTGGGATGAATATCTCGTCCTGAGCGGTTATGGCAAGCTGGAGGCGCAGCGCAATGTCTGGGATGGACGCTGGACCCGCGAGGAGGCAGTAGCCTTTTTGGAGAAGTACAATTTCCTTGAGCCGGGTTGTGGTGATCGGCAGTTTGATCATATGTCGGAAGATGACGGCCACTTTACCTCGCATGACTTTGCGCGTGACGTCGTCCGTGACTATATGGACGCCAAGTGCGGCACTATTCAGGAAAAGTGGGATATGTTCTCATTGCTTTGTCAAGTTCCGCTCTCCATGAAGGGAATCCAGGACAAAACCTTCGATCCTTTCCGATTCAATACCTATAAATAATTGCCCAGCGTAATTACGCATGCAACGTTGTGTGCGGTTCAAGATTATTTTTGAAAGCCATGATTAAAAAAAGCATGCCGGGATTTTTCTGCACGAATTTTTTATCCCAAATAAGACGGGAATATCAAAAGAACATGCCGTGCATGGAAAAGCATTTAAATTCGAACCATTTCCTGCAGAAGTATCAGATGAGGGGATGAAATATGTCTTTGTTAGATCAGTTGGCAAAGGAATATGTGGATTTGACACTGATCAAACATCAGTTTTACGACCAGTGGGATGTTTACTGGCTTGCAGACACGCTTTTCTGGAAACGACAGGACCTGATGTTTAGCCGCACCTCTCCACATTACCCATACAAACCTTTAGATAGCAGTTGTTTAACGCCTGATCAGGCAGAAATGACACTTGAGGATATTCTGTGCGCGGCACTGGATGTCAAAACTGCGCTGCAGGATCTGGAGGGGAAATGCTGCGAAAGTGAGGAAATACGAAGGAAGTATCTGCTGGAGCATGTTCGGTCGTTGATTGTGCGTTGTCGCCTGCTTCTCGGCGAAAAAATTAAATACAACTATTACACGACCGAAATGTTTGGACTTTGTTCTCCACCATGGAAATCCGAGCCATTAGAGAAAGCTTCAGAGGAATTAGCACAGTTCCTGCCTTGCAGCAGCAATTTTGGAGACGGTGTACAGAACTTCAAAAAGTCTCTTCGCATTCCAGGTGAGCGGGCGTCATCGGTCATAAATGCCGCAGCTGCATATTTTCATGAAATGAGCATGTGCAGAATGGGTATAAAAGACAATGGCATGCCGCGGCTGCGGTACAGGAAGCTTAACGGAGAAGAATTTGTCACGGTGCTGTTTGGCTATGACCGTGACGGGATCTCGATTGAGCAGAATTTCGGCTCCGATTATCCGTTTTATATGGATACGCTATGTGAAGTAGTTGGACACGAGATGGAGCCGGGACACTTTACCTTTATGCATCTCCGCACAAAGGGGATGGTGGATACAGGATATCGAGAGCTCGGCATGATTGCGCATTCCCCCTCCAGTGCGCTGATTGAGGGATGCGCTCGCGTGGCGGTTGAAATGTGCTTGGATACTCCTGAAAACAAGGAGATGTTTGATCGTGAACTTTTCCATATTGCAGGATTGGATTGCGGGCTGGCGAAACTGCTGCCTGTCTGGCAGCGATTCAGCGAAGCAGTTAATTATGGGAAGTTAGAAATTCAACGCAAAATCTGGGATGGAGAATGGTCAAAAAAACAGGCGCTGGATTTTGCAAAAACCTATCATATCCTGCCTGATAACGCACGGGAACAGGCATTGGACAGCTTTCCCAAGGATTTGGGTCATTTTACCTCTCATGACTATTGCCGGGATCGGATGCGAATCTATTTCCAAACGCATTGGGAAAAACAGTCTGACAGATGGGCGGCCTATAAACTAATCAGCCAGAAGCCATTTACAATGGCGGGAATTCTTGATGGCAGTTTTGACCCATTTGATTCGTGGGAGGGCGCCTGAAAAATCTTTATTGTAAAGATTATCTTTAAACTGCAGGCACTCATAATTACCAAATTGTTTTATGCGACTTTGTCGTTAAAAAAATGAAAAAGGAGACAAAAATGAAAAAGTTAGTTGCACTTCTTCTCGTTCTTGCAGTAACATTCAGCTTTATTGCATGCGGGGAACAAACCGAAACGGAAGCACCGTCGGGTGGGACCAACGGAGATGAAATTGTCGTCGGATTTATAGGATCAATGACCGGCGATGATGAAATTTACGGTTATGTTTCCTGGGGCGCGATCACCATGGCGGTTGATCGGATTAATGAAGCCGGAGGCGTTGCCGGCCGTCAGGTCGTTCTTAAACAGTATGATGACCGCGCAGACGGTGTTGAAGCGGTCAACTGTGCTCGCAAAGCGATTTTGAACGACGGATGCGTCGCGATTATCACCTCGTCGAGCTCCGCCGGTCTGATCTCGATCAACTCGGTTCTGGAGGAGTACAAGGTCCCCTGCATCGCGTATGCGATCGGCTCTGAGCTGGTAACCCAGACCGAAGAAGGGGAGACCCGGCCCTACATGTTCCGGGTCAATACCACCGCTTCCCAGTGCACGACGGTTATCGGCCAATATGCGGCTGAGGTCATGGGCCTGAAGACTGCGGCGATCTTCTACGACATCACCCGCACCGACGGCGCGGACGGCGTGGAGTACTTCACAAAGGGTTTTGAAGAGAAGGGCGGTTCGGTTGTCCAGGTCGAGGCTTATAAGAGCGGCGACGTGGATTTCCATGCACAGCTTTCCGCGCTGAAGGCGAACGGCGGGTTTGAGGCGATTTACAGCGCGGCGAAATACATCGAGCTGGGCATGGTTATCAACCAGATGAAGGAAATCGGCCTGGAAACCCAGATGATCGGCGACCGCAGCTGGATGATGCTGGACCTGTTCGAGGTGGTCGGCGACAACCTGGAAGGGGCGGTATTCCCGAGCGACATCGACTTTAACGATGAAAAATATGCAGACTTCAACAACGAGTTCCAGGAGCTTTGGGATGTGCATCCCGGCGTTGCGGTCGGCACCGATGCGTATTGCATCCAGGACGCCTGCATGATCCTGTGGAACGCGATTGAAAAGGTTGCGGAAGCAGGCGAGGAGATCACCGGCGAAAATATCCGGGATTCCATCGAGGCAAATTCGCAGAATGTCGAGTGCTTCACCGATACGATCACAATTGATCCGCAGACCCACAATGTGCGGCGTTCAATGGGCATTTTCGAGATTCAGAATCAGAACTTTGTCCAGATCGACAGCTACGACGTTACTTTCGGTTAAGCAGGCGTAGGACGTTAACTGCGGCAGCGGCACCCGAGTGCCGCTGCCGCAGTTCGAAATGAGGGAAACATATGGTATTATTCTTTCAACAGATCATCAACGCCCTGGCAATCGGCGGCATATATGCGCTGATGTCGGTCGGATATGCGTTGATTTACAGTTTGTTGCGGTTTACAAACTTTGCGCATAGCGTTGCGGTAACATTTGGCTCTTACGCAATTTATGTAGCTTTGACCCATATTACCAGTAATTTTTATCTTGGACTGATATTTGGTGTTCTTGTCGGCGCGGTTATTGCATTGATCATTGAACTGACTGCTTATAAACCTTTGCTGATCAAAAACTCGGCGCGATCATCCCTGACAATTATCGGGCTTGGTATTTCGACGATCGGCACAAACATGATCATTCTTATCTTCAGCAGCCGGTTTAAGGTCATCCCGACCGATTTCGGCGGCAAAAGCATCCAGCTGCTCGGCGCATATATCAGCGTGCTCGACATAATTATCATCGCCATCTGTTTGGTCATGCTGCTGGGCGTGTTCCTGTTCATCAACAAGACCCGCACTGGCCTCGCCATCCGCGCGGCGTCCCACGACCTTGATTCCACTGCGCTGATGGGTGTGGACGTACAGAAATTTCTCAGCATTATCTTCATTCTTGCCGGTGCAATGGCTGGCATTGCGGGTGTTATGCTTGCAACGAAATATCAGGCATATCCCTCTCTTGCGACCACGATGACCAATAAATCTTTTATCAGCTCGGTAGTTGGCGGACTTGGAAGCCTCGGCGGTGCAGTAGCTGGTTCCTTTATTCTTTCAACCGGAGAAGTTATGATTTCCGGATATGTCTCCTCAGAGCTGCGCGATCTGTTTTCCTATGGACTGTTGATCCTCGTATTGCTTGTGCGGCCTTATGGTCTGATGGGCAAACGGTTCGACGACAAAGCATAAGGGGGGAGAAAATTGACTTACTGGCTTGGTGTTTTAGTACAAACTTGCATTTATATGATCGCTATTATCGGTGTGTCTATCCTCAGCGGTTTCTGCGGATTGTTCACTTTGGGACATGCCGGATTTATGGCGATCGGCGCATATACATCGGCGATTGTCGTCAATACTTTTGATGTGCCGATTTTTGTCGGACTGTTGGCAGGAATGCTGCTTTCCACGCTGCTCGGGTTGCTTATTGGCGCACCGACGCTGCGGATTAACGGAGATTATTTTATCATTGCAACCATGGGCATCGGTGAAGCGATCTACCTGCTTTCCCAGTATTTGATTCCTGTAACAGGCGGACCTTACGGGTATATGGATTTCCACTCGTTCAGGGGAATGGAAGCACTGTTTTATGTCGTGCCGATCCTGATCGTTGTAATTGTCGTTACATACTTCTTTATTAAATCAAAGCATGGACGTAATATTGTTGCGCTGCGTGAAAATGAGATGGCTGCGCTGACCGTCGGCATCAACGTTTATCGTTACAAGATGATCTCCATGGGGTACAGCTGCGCACTTTGCGGCCTCGCGGGCGGATTGCTTGCACATTATATGACGAACGTGAATCCGGCCATGTTTACCTCGACTAAATCCAATGACCTTGTGATTGCTGTTGTTCTCGGCGGTCGCGGAAGCCTGACGGGCGCTATTATCGCGGCGATGATTCTCACCCCGCTGCCCGAGCTCCTTCGCTTCAGTTCGGCACAGGAATGGCGGCTTATCATGTACGGCCTTACCATCGTGCTGGTTATCCTGTTCCGTCCGACAGGACTGTACGGTGACCGGGAGTTCTCCATTTCCGGACTGGCAAAATGGATTAAAAGGCATTCTCAAAGGCTGATGAAAAGAGGTGAGAACTGATGTCGACTGTTGCGCTTGGTCTTTATAATGTCTGCAAATCGTTCGGTGGCCTGAAAGCTTCCAATAATATAAACATCGAGGTTTTGGAGCACGAAATATACGGTATCATCGGTCCGAACGGCGCCGGAAAAACGACGCTTTTTAACCTGATCACCGGCGTTATTGCGCCCACCAGCGGAACGATACGCATATATGACAAAGACATAACCAATCTTGCGCCGGACAAAATCTGCGGCGTTGGAATTGCGAGAACTTTTCAGAATATTCGTCTTTTTAATGCGGTTTCGGTGCTTGAAAATTTGATGATTGCCTGTCAGCAGACGATTCATTATTCAGCGCTGGATGGTTGCCTGCGTACACCGAGATTCCGCCGTGAAGAGAAGGCGGCGCAGGAAAAATGCATGGCGATTCTTGAAAAGTTTAATCTTCTTCAATATAAGGACGTGGCTGCGGGAAAATTGCCTTATGGCAGCCAGCGCCGCGTAGAGATTATGCGTGCCATCATGACCAATCCGCGTGTTGTTTTGCTGGACGAGCCAGCAGCCGGCATGAACGAAGAAGAAACAGCGACACTTGCGGAAATGATTCGCATGCTGCAAAAAGAGTACAACCTGACTATTGTAGTCATAGATCATCATATGGATCTGATCATGGAAATCTGCGACCGGCTGACCGTAATCAACTTTGGCGAACAATTGATGACCGGTACGCCAGAGCAGGCGCAGAGTGACCAGAAGGTAATTGACGCGTATCTGGGGGTGGATGACGAATGATGCTGAAAGTAGAAAACCTGGAATACTATTATGGCCGAATCCACGCCTTGCGCGGCGTATCTTTTGAAATAGAAAAGGGTGATCTCTGCGTTATTATCGGCTCCAACGGCGCAGGAAAATCCACACTGATGAATTCTCTGATCGGTCTATTGGACGCCTCTGGAGACGTTTATTTTGAAGACAAAAAGCTGACGCGCGGAAAGCCGCATACAAGAATCGAGAGCGGTATTGTGCTGGTGCCGGAAGGACGCCGGATTTTTCCAAACCTTACGGTGGTTGAAAACCTGCTGATGGGCGGTTTTACAATTAAAAACCGCGAGGAAGGTGTTGAGCGGGCTTTTGAAATGTTTCCGATTCTTAAGGAAAGACAAAAGCAGCGCGCAGGAACGCTTTCCGGAGGCGAGCAGCAAATGCTGGCGATTGGCCGCGGGCTGATGACAAACCCCAAGATGCTTTTGCTGGATGAACCTTCTCTTGGACTTGCACCCTTGATTGTAAACTCAGTGATGCAGACCATAAAGCGGATAAACGAAGAGGGAATTACGGTTCTTCTCGTGGAACAAAACGCGAAAAAAGCGCTTGCAATCGCCAACAAGGCCTGCGTACTTGAACAGGGTAAGATCGTTCGTACAGGCACCGGACGTGAACTGTTAAATGATCCGAAAATTCTGGAGGCTTATTTGGGCGGATCGCGAAAAAAAGACTGAATTTGTAAAATGTGAAATCTAAGGAGAGTTATCGTGGAAGGCCAGACAATTAAGACATTAGAAAAGTTCGGTCTGGTCCCTGTTGTGGTATTACAGGACAGCGCGCAGGCAGTGCCGCTGGCCGACGCCTATACGCAGGGCGGATTGCCGGTCATGGAAATCACACTGCGGACCGAAGCCGGACTGCCGTCAATTGAAAAGTTGTGTGCTGAAAGGCCGGAAATGTTGATTGGAGCAGGAACTGTTCTAAGCCTTGACCAGTGCCGGGACGCAGTTAAAGCAGGGGCAAAATTTATTGTGACGCCTGGCTTCGATCCGCAAATCGCGGACTGGTGTGTGGAAAATGGTGTGGAACTTATTCCAGGCTGCGTCACTCCAACAGAGATCGGCTTTGCATTGGCGCGTGGAATTCGCACAGTGAAATTCTTTCCGGCAAATGTTTATGGAGGAATAAAGGCCTGTCAGGCGCTTCAGGGACCTTTTGGCGCAGCGGGCATTCGCTTTGTTCCCACCGGGGGGATTGATCTGAAAAATCTGGATGAATACGCCGACAAATCCTGTATTGCTGCGGTCGGAGGCGGGTGGCTGTGTGACAAAAAACTGCTCGCCGCAGGTGATTATGACGGGATTGCAGAAATTGTGCGGCGTTCAATCGACCATCTCCTGGGACTTGAGATTGCCCATGTTGGTCTGAATGCGGGAAATGACGAGTCTGGACGGGCTTTGGCAAAGGAAATTGGCTTAATGCTTAGTATGCCGGTGCGTGAAGGTATGAGCTCGTTGTTTGCCGGTGAAAGCCTCGAGGTGATGAAGGGAGCAGGCAGAGGGGAGCACGGCCATATTGCGGTTCATACGAACAGTGTGGAACGGGCGGTATTCTATCTTGAAAGACGCGGCTGGAGATTCGCATGGGAAACAGCGAAGCATAAAAATGGCCGCTTAAATGCAATCTATCTGGAAAAGGATTTTGGAGGATTTGCAGTGCATTTGCTGCAAAAATAGCGGAGGGTTTGATGAAATACGTTACTTTTGGCGAGATTATGCTCAGGTTGAAATCGCCCGGAAAAGAGAGACTGTTTCAAAGCCCGATTTTAGAAGCTACCTTTGGTGGCGGTGAGGCAAATGTAGCGGTATCTCTTGCAAATTTTGGCCTGGATGTTTCTTTCTGTACTGTTTTGCCGGACAATGTAGTTGGAGATGAATGCATCAAAACGCTGCGGTATTTTGGCGTTGATACGTCGACTATCATCCGCGGACCGGGAAGAATGGGTACTTATTATCTGGAAACCGGTTCGAATCAGCGGCCAAGCAAGGTCGTATACGATCGTGCGGGTTCCGCTCTTTCGCTTGCAAAGCCGGGAGACATCGATTGGAACAAAATTTTCAGCAACGCGGACTGGTTCCATATCACCGGCATAACGCCAGCTCTTTCTCAAACTGCGATGGAACTGTCGATGGAAAGCGTTCAGGCTGCCAAGCGCTGCGGTATAACGGTTTCCTGCGACTTGAACTATCGAAAAAATCTTTGGAAGTATGGGAAAAAAGCCGATGAAGTGATGCGGGAAATCGCGAGATACGTTGATGTTGCGATTGCAAATGAGGAGGATGTACAAAAGTCGCTTGGCATTACCGTAGATGTGAATGTCGAAAACGGAAAGTTGGATGCAGAAAAGTACCGTGAACTGGGAGACATTGTGCTGGAGCAGTTTCCGAATATGAGGATGATTGCTATTACGCTGCGGGAAAGCCAAAGCGCAGACAGCAATGGCTGGCGGGCCTGCTTGAATGACCGGAATGGATTTTATCTAAGCCGCCGGTATCAAATCAGCGATATTGTGGACCGGGTCGGCGGAGGAGACAGTTTTGCAGCAGGTCTGCTTTATGGTCTTAACAACTGCGAGGACTCGCAGGCAGCTCTGGAATTTGCAGTTGCCGCCTCCTGTTTGAAACACACTATTGACGGAGATTTTAACCGGGTTTCAATTGAGGAGGTTTTGCGCCTGGCTTATGGCAGCGGCTCAGGACGAGTAGAGCGCTGAATTTGCACGGTTATCGTCCTGCCTTTATATTAGAACAGGGAAAAACGCAGCGCATAGTTTAATCAACAAAATTAAAACCGGTACGTTCGCTGTTCGGATTCAGCGTCGTGCCGGTTTTAATTTTCAAAAACTGAATGAGCTACCTTCCAAAACGGCGGTCAACAGATGGTTGGAACTATTAATGAATGAAACTTTTATGATTCAGGAGCAGAAATATCGATCTGATAGACGCAGTGATGGTTGCAATATTGAAAATGCGTATACTGGCAGTGAGAAAGGTATCGATTTTGAATATTGGAAATTATTGAATCGTCAAAAGATACCTTTGTCTTGACAGAAAGTTGCGCGGTTATTATAATTTCTTCGGGAATGAAGTTCTCCCTAGGGAAACCTGAACCGCTTTACGGCTGATGACTTCTGCGAATTTTGCGCAGGGGGCATCGGCTTTTTTGCGCTTTGGGAGGAATTTTTGTGCTTGCTTCGATTGGATTGATTTTTTTGACCGCGCTTCTTGCAGCGGGAATCTGCGACAAACTGCGCATACCGCGTTTGCTTGGTATGCTGCTGGCGGGAATTTTGCTCGGGCCCTGTCTGCTGAATCTGTTGGATTCATCGCTGCTCGCCGTTTCGGCAGATCTGCGCGAGATGGCGCTGATCATAATTTTAATTAAAGCGGGTCTCACCCTTCGTTTGGAGGATCTCAAAAAAGTCGGAAGACCGGCCTTGCTGCTCTCTTTTCTTCCGGCCGCGCTGGAAATTGTGGGTTATTTATTGCTTGCGCCGGCGTTGTTTGGGATCAATCTGCTGGAAGCCGGAATTATGGGAGCGGTGATCGGCGCCGTATCACCGGCGGTTGTCGTGCCGAAAATGGTATCGCTGATCGAAAGCGGGTACGGCACAGACAAACAGATCCCTCAGATGATTCTCGCGGGCGCCTCTTTGGATGATGTTTTCGTCATTGTCCTGTTTTCTTCCTTGATGGGCATGGCGCAGGGAGCGGGCGTTTCGGCGGCGAATTTTCTGCAGATCCCGATTTCGATTTTGACCGGGGTTATCGCTGGCGCCCTGCTTGGCCTTGCGCTGGGAGGATATTTTGAGTGGGCGAACGCCAAAAAGAAACATGTGCGCAACAGTGTCAAGGTTGTCATTTTGCTTGGTCTTGCGTTTCTGCTTGCGTCAGCAGAGAGCGGGCTGTCCGGCATAGTTCCTTTTTCAGGGCTGTTGGCGGTTATGGGCATGGCCTGCGCGCTGCAGCAGAAAAATCCCGGATTTGTAACCAAGAGACTTTCGGAAAAATTCGGAAAGCTCTGGCTTGCGGCCGAACTGCTGCTGTTTGTGCTGGTCGGCGCCGCCGTTGATATACGGTATCTGCTCGATGCGGGCCTGAAAGCGGCGGCGCTTATTTTCGGCGCGCTGGTTTTTCGGGCGATTGGCGTGCTGCTGAGCCTGACCGGCACCAGGCTCAACCGGCGCGAGCGGCTGTTTTGTGTAATTGCTTATCTGCCTAAAGCAACGGTTCAGGCGGCGATTGGGTCGCTGCCGCTTGCAGCGGGTCTGGCATGCGGACCGATCGTGCTATCGGTTGCGGTCATGGCCATTCTCATTACTGCACCGCTTGGCGCAATTGGAATCGAGCGGACCCAGAAAAAATGCTGCAAAAACAAAAAGCGCCCGGTCCCGGCTTAAAAACCGAGCCCGAAGCGCTTTAACAGAAATATTATCAGTCCTTTTTGCTTCCGATGCGGGAACAGAACAAACGGTATTGCGCATTCGGCTTGAAGAAAGTTTCAAGCAGCGGGATCAGCACAATTGCGAGCAGTCCGCAGGTGAAGCCGCCGTTGTACAGGCAGAAGCTTCCGTGAAGCAGCGGTACCTGGGTGACGACGCAGGCATGCAGCAATCCCGCGAGAATGCCGGGAATCAGGCCGAAGCTGCCGGCAACCGGCGCAAGTCCCGTTGAGAAGCACAGGCCAACCATGATTGCCGGAGTGGAAAGGGTCCAGCTGCTGAAGGTGGAGGCGAGCGCATAACCGAGCATGAGCGGCAATACATTGAGTGCGTGCGCACCGGAGACGCTGGCAGAAAGCATGCAGAGCACAGCGCCAAGTGTTACGCCGGTAAAGGAAGCGCCAATCAGATTGTAGTAGGCGAGGAGAAACAGACCGTAAAGGCCCGTATGCAGCAGCGCGGCGGCAAAACCGTGCGCGGACGCGAAGTCGGTTTTATGTCCGGTGCTTTTCAAAATAGCGCCGATGGGGCGCAGGGAACGGCCGCCGAGCAGAAAACCGGCTACCACAAAAAGCAGAAACAGCGCTGCGCAAAAGAGATTCACAAACAGATTGTGTCCGTCCCCGATATTGGTGTTGGACGGCAGCTCAATGCCGCGGGTTTTGAAAAGCAGCGAGGTGAAGATAAAGGCGAGAAGGCCGGCGCATAACGCCGCACTGAACAGGCTGTATCCCTTGTGGGCGTTGGGCGAATGACCGCAGATCGCCGGCATGATAAAGCCGGCGGCAGCGCCGGCAATGATTGCAAGAATAACGCCGGTCGCTGTGACAGGACGTGCCTGCGCACCGGGATAACGGAAAAGCAGTTCGCTGACATAAGGCGCAAGCGCGGTGGAAAATAGCGCGAAGTTCGCGTATTTCCCAAACGGTTCCCGGCGGACAAGCGCAAAAATCCATGTGCCGAAAATACAGGGCAGCATATTCAGCGCATTGATGCCGTAAAATGCGAAACCAACCGTCAGGAAGTAGGCCATGAAAGAGGTTGAGGAAGCGGTGTTGGCTTTGCTGCGCAGCACAAGCCAGCTAATAAGGCCGACCAGCGCCGCATTGAGGAAAGCGCCGGCAACTCCGGCGACCTGGAATGCGTCCAGCGTAAGCTGTTCCGGAGAACAGAGCAGACGTAAAAATCCGGAAGGCGCCTGCGCTATATTCCCGGCGCAAAGACTGCCGCACAAGAATGCGAGTGAAACCAGCAGAAACAGCCGCTTAAACATAGCGCTGTTGTCTTTGACTTTGTCCATAATCTGATACCCCATACTTTCACAAGATGTTTTTTGGCGGGAAACAGTTCAATGCGATTGTGAAAAGATTCACATTTATGCGTAAAAAAGAAAGCTGCTGCCCAGCCAGCCTTAACCTAACCTTCCTAATTATAGAACAATAAATTGTGAAAAACAACAGATTTCGAGCCGGATACCTTTAAGATTCAGTCAATCCTTTGTAAAGGCGGACGAAGGGCCAAGATATTTACCGGTTCACAAACGCAAAAAGCCAGGCGTCAAAAACGCGCAAAATTGGCGCCAGGGTGTTTTTTTAAAATAGTAACGAGTTTAAAACGTGCGGAAAAACTGCATTCAAAAGCCAACATAAAAAGGCGGGGGAAAGGTCTGGAAGTTTGTTTTAAATGATCCAACGGCCGGCTGTAAAACGTTTCGGTTCCGGATGCACAGCGCCTGTCCCGGCGGCCTTCAGGCGCAAAAACTTTTTTACTGCTAGACAAACGTAAACGCTCTGTTAGAAATTCGGGATACGGCATAAAGTGAAAAAACTGTTCGTTTACAAGCGAAGGGGCAAACGATAATGTGGCAGAATTTGAGAAGTCTGCACGGAAAATGCCCTTGTGGTTTGTTGGAGCCCTGACAGGATTTGAGGTTTAGCTTAGCTTGTGTGACTCAATCAGACGCTGCGCCCAGCCGGGGCATTGGCGGCCACCGGCAGGTCAAGACAGTAAAAAAAGCCCGCGGCAGATTTTGCCGCGGGCATCCATTTTTGCGATAGCGCATTCCGTATGCCGCCGGAATGCAGTACCGAAAAAAGAGGAGACAATTTTAATATTCGATCCCTTTGCGTGCGGGTATACCCTGCTGAAACGGGTGTTTAACCAGGGTCATCTCGGTGACATAGTCCGCAAGCTCGACGATCTCAGGGGCGGGGTCGCGCCCGGTCAGGACAAGTTCGGTGCCGGGGGCTTTTTCACGGATAAGCGCGGCCAGCTCGGGAACAGAAATGATGCCGTGTCCGACTGTCGAGCAGATCTCATCCAGCACAATCAGGTCATATTCGCCGCTTTTCGCACACGCGGCACAGCGCTGAAACTGTGCAGAAAAGTAGTCTTTTGTTTTCGCAAACTCTTCATCGGTCATGCTGCGCACAAACTTTAGTTTTTCGGGCAGATCAAGCACCGTGACGTTCTCAAAACTGCGCAGCGCATCCCGCTCGCCGCTGTCATTCGCTTTAAGGAATTGAGCAAAAAGTACGCGCAGGCCTCTGCCTGCGGCACGGGTGCACAAACCAACCGAGGCGGTTGTTTTCCCCTTTCCGTTGCCGCAATAAATATGAACCAGACCCTGCTGCATACGCGCAGTCCTCCTTAATTCAGAAAATAAAAAAACCGCTGCACTGCAAAGGCAACGGAGAATACCGCATTTAAAAAATGCGGAACACCGACAGCCAGAATCCACGTGGCCTTTGCGTCGAAAAAATGCGGAACAGGTCTTCTGGCTCGGACGTCCATGCTGCGCACCAGCCTTCCCAAACACATCAAAGCGTTCAGTGGCATGAGCGGCACGCGGCTCTGTCCATACAGCGACGGGCTCGCACAGGCTTTGCACCTGTTTCCCTGACGGCGCGGTCAGCGCCGGTTGATTCCGCAAATAGTATGTTTAATTTTCTTCAGTATATCCCTTTCATCTGCGCGCGTCAATCCCAACTTTACAAAAAAGGAATGGCGAAAACGCTGCGGCGTGCTTTCCAAACTTTTTGCTTCTTGCGCATTTGGCGGGAAAATACGGGCCCAAACACGGCACAAAAATAAAAAAACGCGGAGAAGAAGGCCGGTTTGGGCGGCGGAAGGCTTTCAAAATGAGCATCGCTGCACGAAAGGGGTTGGTGGAATTTTATCGCAGAACAGAAAAGCAAGCGGGCGTGGCGGATTCCTTTTGCGCGTTGCCCCGCAGCTGTTTAAGATTGCTGTTTGAGTGCGTGGGCGAGCTGATGCGCATATTCCTCGCGCACTGCGTCAGGACCGGTGATCTGCACCCGCCCTCCGAAGCCGAACACCCATCCGAAGAAGGTCGGGCTGACCATGACCTCTGCCGTGAGGGAAAAGTTTTCGGCCCCATCAGGCAGTAGCATTGTGCCGGTACCGAAACGATCGATCGCCGCATCTGCAAGATCGTTGGAAAAGCGAAGGGTCACCTTTTGCGGCGTGCCGCCAAACATGGCAAACGCCTCGTTGGCGCGGGAAGCGGGATCAAAGGCATCTGTCTGCGCATTATGTTCCGCATCCTGCGCAGACTCGGTCGCGTCGGTCATTCTGTCGATTCGATAGGTGCGGATGGATTGATGCTCAGCGGACCAGGCATAAAGGTAATAGTTTTCCTGCGCATAGGTGAGCGCCAGGGGCGTAACCAGATAGGGCGCGCCGCTTTTTTTCAATACGCGCTGTTTGTCCGGCCGATAGGTGAAGTATTTGAAGGAGAGCTTTTTGCCGTGGTTGATCGCGCTGTGAACCGTATCTACCGTGTAATAAATGCTCTCGTTCATGGTCTTGACCCGCCGGTCCACATAGACGCTGCGCTGCAGCTCCTCCGCCTGGTAGACGCTTGCAAGGGACTCCAACTTTTTAAGCAGCTGGTGGCTTTTGCGCCGGGTAATAAATTTGGAAGCGCCGACTGCATCGACCAGAAGCTTGAGTTCAGGCAGCTCGAATTCGCGGGACAGCAGCCGGTACTCCTGCCGCTTGCCGCGCACCGGTTCAATATCCATGCCGAATGCGCGCAGAAGCTCCAGATCATAATACAGGCTTTTGCGCTCGGCCGAGATTCCCTGCGACCTGAGCCAGTCGATCATCTCTTCGATCGTCGCGCCGTGCTGTTCGTCGGTATACAGGCTTAAAAAACGCATCAGATAAAGCGTTTTCAGTTTGCTTTTTCTCTGCCCGTCCATCAAATCCGCCTCCAACCCGATTTTGTTTTTTATTATACCGAACCGGCTTGTGTCTTTCAATCGCAGCCGCCGTATAATCCGTTCGTTATCGGCGGATAATGAAGATATAGTCTATATGTTAAACGGAGTGAAAGCATGAAACCCACTGCGGAACAGTATAAAAAAATTTACAGAGCACAGATGCCGAAAAGCAAAACCGGCGTCGATTGTCTGTGCGCATTTACGGTTGGCGGAATGATCTGCATGATCGGACAGGTTTTTCTGGGCCTGTATAGCGGAATACAGGGGGTCGACAAGGATACGGCCGCGCTGCTGACCTCGGCGACCCTGATTGCGCTGTCTGCACTGCTGACCGGTTTTGGGGTGTATGACCGGATTTCTTCTTTTGCCGGAGCGGGTACCCTTGTGCCGATCACAGGCTTTGCCAATGCGGTCGTTTCCCCGGCGCTTGAATTCAAATCAGAGGGATATGTTTTGGGAACCGGTGCGAAAATGTTCATCATCGCCGGTCCGGTGCTGGTTTATGGAGTTGCCGCATCGGTTGTCGCCGGGCTTATCTGGCTGCTGTTTCTTTGAGGAGGCGAACCGGTATGAACAAAAGAGTCGGCAGATCGACCATAGAACTTGCGAGCCGCCCGTCTATCCTGGGGTATGCGGCCTATGTTGGAAAAAAAGAGCATATGGGCCCTTTGGGCCGTTTTTTTGAAAATTACGATCCGGACACGACCTTTGGAATGGATACCTGGGAAAAAGCGGAAAGCGAGTTGCAGCGCCGCACCTTTTCTCTGGCAAGACAAAAAGCCGGACTGGAAAACGACCGGATCGATATTTCTTTTGCGGGAGATCTGCTGAACCAGTGTATTGCCTCCGGATACAGCAGCAGAGAAAATGGGATTCCCTTTGCGGGGCTGTACGGCGCATGTTCCACCATGGCCGAGTCGCTTGCGCTCGCGTCTGCTTTTGTGGACGCGCAGTTTGCCTGTGTGGCAAGCGCGCAGACCTCCAGCCATTTCTGCACGGCCGAGCGTCAGTTCCGTTTTCCGCTGGAATATGGCGGCGTCCGCGCGCCGGCGTCTCAGTGGACGGTTACCGGATCCGGATGCTGCTTCGTCGGCCCCCATCAGGACGATAAGGTTTCTGTTGAGCGTATCTGCTTCGGCCGTATCCGGGACCTTGGAGTCTGCGACATCAACAATATGGGCAGCGCGATGGCGCCCGCCGCGGCAGATACACTGGTTCAGTTTTTTTCGGATACAGGCACCTGTGCGTCCGACTATTCCGCGGTTGTGACCGGCGACCTCGGAGAGGTGGGATCGGAGATCCTTAGCAGGCTTTGCGTCATGGAAGGGTATGAGATTCCGAATCATCTGGACTGCGGAAAGATGATTTTTGATCCGGAAAAGCAGAAGGTCAAAGCGGGCGGGTCCGGCTGCGGTTGTTCGGCAAGCGTATTGTGCGGCTATCTGCTGCCGGAACTTGAGCGGGGCAGACTGACGCGCATCCTCTTTATGGCAACCGGCGCGCTGATGAGTCCAACCTCATTTCAGCAGGGAGAGTCAATACCGGGTGTTGCACATCTTGTCGTGCTTGCCGCGCCGAAAAACAGCCGGAAATAAACAAATCACAGAAAGCGCCGTGAATGTCCTTTCATGGCGCTTCTTTTTGTGTTTCAAATATTCAAATATAAATGCAGACCGTGCTTGCAAAAGTATCCCGCAAAAATTTTCCAGGGTATTGAAAATCGGCTTGAGCAAAATAACACCTCAAAGGAAAAAGTTGGATGCATACCCTTGACGGGTTATAGGTTGTGCGGATAGCGCTGCCGCCTGCGGACTGGTTTATATGGCGGGCGATTTTAAAAGGTGAAAATGCCATCTTTGCCAAAAGAGACGAACAAAAAGCGGCTTTGTTCGCCGCTGCTACGCGCCTGCAAAGGACGTTTGCTCAAAAGGAAATAACCGGAAGATTGTGAAATCTCGCTGAAAATCCTGCCGGGCCCTGTTGAAGTAAGGTGCAAAAGGTTGATTTTGCAGTTCATTTTGAGTATTATATATCTGTATCAGTGTGTAAAGGAGTTATCGCAAATGAGCGAGCTGAACCAATCTTCGAAAAGCGAACAACATGCAGGCGCGGCTCCAAGACCCATCACGCCGGAACAGGCGGAGATGCTTCGCAAGCAGGCTATTGCGCAGTGCATGAAAAAATACGGTGTGCCGCAGGTGACCAAACAGCAGTTTGAGAGCATGACGGCGGAGCAAAAGCAGGAATACCGGCGCAGATATGCCGCCGCACAGGCAGCGGCAAAGCCGATGCTCGACCGTATTACAGCCGCGGTTGTGCAGCCGGATAATTCTCAAAAACAGCAGGCAGGCGAAAAGGCTTCTCCCGCAGCTGCGCCTGTTAAGCGAAAAGCAGCGCCGAAAAAAGCCGGAAAAGAGAAAGCAGGCGCCAAAGAGCCCCGCAAAGCGTCAAAGCAGGACAAGCCGAAAGATCCTGCAAAGCGGAAAAAGATCACTCTGATTGTTTCTATTGCCGCGGCGGTTGTGCTTGTTTTCGGCGGCCTGTTTGGGCTGGTTTATACGGGCTATCTGGACATCCTGCCGGTTAAATATCATACATACGAGGTAGCCGACAACGATACGCTGCTTCAGTATTTGAAGCACCCCTCTCTGCGTGCGGGAGACACCCTGAATCTTGCCTCAAGTTTCACGGTCGACGTGCAGGAGGATCTGGGCGGCTACGCGATCCTGCCGCTTGTCAATTACGGCGGTTCGGGCTCGGTCAACTTTACCGGCGGCACCGTTGTGCTTGCCGGCGGCGCGGACAGCTGCAGCATGAACAATGTCAGTTTTTCGGACTGCGATGTTTATATTGATGCGCCGGCAACCGATATTAGCTGGAGCAATGCTTCCGGTTCCGCGAAGGTCAATGCCAAGAGCCTCAACGGTTCTGCAAGCCTCAGCGAGCTGGATCTGCTCTGCGTCGGCGCCAAGACAACAATTCCGGTAACAATTGAAAATGTCAGCGGCTCCAGCCTGACCAATGTTCAGGTGAAGTTTACTTCTGCAAGCTGTGTATTTACCGAAGGGGAGACCTATGAGATCCCCGAAATCGCAGCCGGCGGTTCGGTCACTGCCGAAGTTCCGGTTATTCTGACCGAAGCCGGACGGGTGCAGATCATTGCCTATGGCACGGATGAGAGCGGCAATACCCTTCTTCTGGGTAAATCAGATTATGTCAACGTGGCTGGTGACGGATACTATGCCGGTGATATCCATACCCATACCGAGGAGAGCGTCTTCAAGCGGGAAGGGACCATGGAGGGCAACATTACCAACGCCTATGATCATGGCATGAGCTTCATCTTCTCGCAGGAAACCCGCGAGTCCGAGGAGGAAGAGGCGCAGAAGGATTACGAAGAATGGCTGGTAGAAGACGCTGAGCGCAAAAAGGCTGAAAAAGAGGAGGCGCGGCGGAAGGCTGAGGAAGAGGCTGCCGCAGCGGAAAATGGCGGAGATACGACCGGCGGCGGAACAACCGAGGGCGGCGACACGTCGACCGGCGGAACTACTCCAGAAGGCGGTGGCACAGATACCAGCGGAAGCGGTACGCCGGCGGAGGGTGCTTCTCTGCGCGGATCTTTCAGCCTGCCGGTTATGATGACTGATGAAGAAGAAGAGGACAGCGATACCCTGACGTCGGATGAGATTCTCGCGGAGATCACCAAGCGCGGCGAAGAGTATATTGCTGAAAGGGTAGATCAGTCCAAGGTTGACAGCCTGACTGGCTCCACAAACGCGTTTTTGCAGATTCCGGCGATTGAAACCGGCCGTGCATCCCGGCACATGCTGATCTATGGCGCTACGGTTGCGCCCTCTTCCGGTTACGGCGTGGTTTCGCCCTATACGACCAAACACAACGATACCGGCCAGTGGACCTATCAGGACGCGATTTATGAGGTAACCGACGCCGGCGGCCTGGTAATTTTGCCGCACTTCTTCAAGGACGGCGAACTGGAAGGCAATCTGAGCATGGCGAAGTCGGTCTACGGCATCACGGCGATTGAGTATTTGTCTGCAGAGATGCTCTCTACAAATACCGAGTGCCAGATCGAATACAACATCTGGAACAACTACAACGTCCAGGGACG
Organism: uncultured Clostridia bacterium; assembly: GCA_944385925.1. Lineage (GTDB taxonomy): Bacteria > Bacillota > Clostridia > Oscillospirales > Ruminococcaceae > CALWZE01. The sequence continues at coordinate 56,604 of CALWZE010000041.1, read as the reverse complement.
TCAGCGCGTATATGTGGTCATGTCCAGCAACGCATACACTTCACAGGACGTCGGCCTTCAGTACATCAAGGGCCATTTGAGCTCTCTGACCGAGGAAAACTGCGTTGAACTGCTGCGTTCGGGCGAGTTTATCGCGACTAACGGACCGGAGGTGCGTTTCACTCTTGGCGGACACGTCATGGGCAGCGAGATCAGCCTTGCGCAGGAAAGCGGCACCATGGCCAAGGCACGCTTCTATGTGTCGGATGATACCCCGCTGACCAATGTCACGCTGTATTGCTATGAGATCACCGGATTGATGGAGGATCTGGAGCCGGAAATTGTCTTCAGTGAGGACTTCACCGGCAAGGGCGTTTACAGCCATACCGGTGAGATAGACGTTGAATTGAAACCCAATTGCTTCTACCGTGTCGAGGTGCACAGTGAGAGCAATAACCGCGGCGATGATATCGGCATCGGCTTGTCCAACCCGATTTGGGTTGCAAAACAAACCTCGCTCAAAAACACGACCATGCTTGAAGAGCTCAATTATATGTTTGGGGGAGAGGTTAAACAGGCGCCGAACGGTACATACTACATCGAGGCAGATCACTTTACGACCAACATGCTGAACGTAAAGACGGATGGAAAGTATACCGATATCGCGTATCATGAGTACAACAGCGATTTGATGGCCGACAAGGTCACAGTGCTGATCACCGCTTCCGACACTACCCAGACAATCGAAACAATTTACATCGTCTGAGCAGAGCCGGGATAGTTTTTCAGGAAGTCCCTGAACTGCGGGCGTTTGTGTGTGTCGCCTGCAATCGGGGACTTCCCTGTATGGCGTATTCCGGGTGAAAGGACTCTCTTTATGAAAACAGAAAAACGCCGACGATTCATTATTAATTTGACCTATTGGCTGTTGGTGCTGGCCCTGGTTTACGTCCTTGTTAAGTACCTGCTTCCGCTGGTAACGCCGTTCGTAATCGCGTTTGTAATTGCATTTATGCTTCGTTCACCCATTCGGTTTCTTGTAAATAAATGCCGAATGGGGCCCAAACTGGCCTCAGCATTATCGGTCACCCTGTTTTTCCTGACGGTTGGGGCGCTGATTGGGTTTGCGGGCGCAGAGATATTCATGTTCCTGAAAAACCTGTTTTCGGGTTTGCCAAGCGCATATACCAACAGCATTGCGCCGGCGCTGCTCAAACTTAACGACTGGATTCGGGAAACGGTCGGGCAGCTTGATCCTGAAATAATCGCAGCGATCGATACAGCTTTAAACAATATTGTCAGGTCTCTTGGCAATATTATTACCAGCTTTTCCTTTTCGGTTGTAGGCGGGATTACGGTTGCGGCAACCGGTTTGCCGGTGTTGCTTATATCGGTGCTGATGACCATAATCTCGACCTTTTTTCTGTCTGCGGACTACGAGCGGGTGACCGGATTTCTGCTCGCGCAGCTCAGCGAAAAGAATCGGGAGCTGGTTCACCAGATTCGGATTTATATCGTTGAAATTCTTTTTAAATACATCAAATCCTACAGCCTGATCATGTTGATCACTTTCGGCGAACTGTCTATCGGGCTGTCGGTTCTGGGCGTAAAAAATGCCATCCTTATTGCGCTCCTTATTGCGATTTTCGATATTCTGCCTGTGCTGGGCACGGGCGGGATCATGATACCCTGGCTGATCATCAACTTTATTAACGGCGACATTCGGATGGGCGTCGGATTACTCATCCTGTATATAGTTATCACAGTGATTCGCAATGTGATCGAGCCGAAAATCATAGGCCAGCATGTTGGGCTGCATCCAATTGTTACGCTGATTGCGATGTTTGTCGGTACTGCCCTGTTTGGGGTTGTTGGTTTGTTCGGGCTGCCGATCTCGCTTGCAATTATAAACAGCTTAAATGAAACCGGTGCCATCCATCTTTTCCGAAAGCCGGGTGGGTCTCCCGCGGAAGAAGGAAAAGAGAAGGTACAAAAGCAATAGCGCTCGCGGCAGCGCGAATTGAACAGAGGGCAACAGATAAAGAGGGAAACCGGGAATCAGCGAGGGAATAGTGATGGATATTTTTTCTGTGTTTACCATAGCGGGCGGACTGGCGTTCTTTCTATACGGAATGCATGTCATGTCGGCAGGCCTTGAACGAATGGCGGGAGGAAAGCTGGAAAAGACCCTGCGCCGGATGACATCCAATGTCTTCAAGGCACTGCTGCTGGGCGCCGGAATCACAATTGCGATTCAGAGCTCGTCGGCAATGACCGTTATGCTGATCGGCCTGGTCAATTCAGGCATTCTGGAACTGTCTCAGACGGTTGGCATCATCATGGGTTCCAATATCGGAACGACCCTGACAGCATGGGTGCTCAGTCTTGCAGGTATCGAGAGCAACAATTTCTTCCTGCGGCTGCTCAGCCCGAGCGCCTTTTCTCCGCTGTTGGCGTTAGTCGGCGTCGGAATGATCATGATGTCCAAGAAAAACCGGAAAAAAGACATCGGCAGTATCCTGATCGGCTTTTCGGTTTTGATGTACGGCATGGAACTGATGAAAAACGCGGTCAGCCCGCTTGCAGACATGCCGGAATTTGCCAACATTCTTATGATGTTCCGCAACCCGCTGCTTGGCGTGCTTACCGGCGCATTAGTAACCGCGATTATCCAAAGTTCGGCGGCTTCGGTCGGTATTTTGCAGGCGCTGTCGCTGACCGGCGGCATTACCTGCGGCATGGCGATTCCGATTATCATGGGTCAGAACATCGGAACCTGCGTTACCGCTGTGATCTCTTCGATCGGCGCGAACAAAAACGCCAAACGGGTTGCAGTCGTTCATATTTACTTTAACGTGATCGGCACAGTGGTTATGCTTTCCCTGCTGTACGGAATTAATATGATCGCGCCTATTTCCTTTTTGAATCAGCCGATCACCCCGCTCGGCATTGCCGCGGTCCACAGCATCTTTAACGTTCTGGCTACCATGATGCTGCTGCCGTTCCGCAACTGGCTGGTCAAAGCGGCGGAATACAGCGTGAAAGACGGAAAAGGCGGGCGTGAAAAAGGCGATTTCGACCTGATCGACACCCGACTGCTGAATACACCGTCCATGGCGATCGCGGAATGCGACCGTGCGACAGAAAAAATGGCGAGACTGGTGGAAGAATCGGTCAGCGCCGCCATCGACTGCGTTTATCTTTACGATGAAGAAAAGGCGCAGATGATTTTTGAAAATGAGCAAAGTGTCGACCGCTATGAGGACAAGCTGGGTTCCTTCCTTGTTAAGGTGCGCGGCGATCTTTCGGACCATGACCGCAAAAAGGTATCGCAGCTGCTCAGGGCAATCGGTGACCTTGAGAGGATCGGCGATCACAGCGAAGCCATACTGGACGCTGCGAATGAACTGCATACGAAAAAAATCCACTTTTCCGCAACCGCAACCGGCGAGCTTCTGGTCATTGAGCGTGCAATTCGGGACATTGTCGCGCTGACCGTACGCGCTTTTTCGATGGATGATCCTGAAATTGCCGCGCGGGTTGAACCGCTTGAGCAGGTTGTCGATAATCTCAAGGAACAGATCCTTGCGCGTCACGTTGAACGGCTTCAGCGCGGCGAATGCACGATCGAGCTGGGCTTTATCCTGTCCAATCTGCTGACCAACTATGAGCGAATTTCGGACCACTGCTCCAACCTCGCCGCGAGCATTATCAAAACGGACAGCAATGCGCTTGCAATGGATATTCACGGCTACCTCAGCGAGATCAAGAGCGGCCATGAAACACCGTTTGAGCGCAGATACGAAGAGTACCGCAGCGAATACCGCCTGGATGATTCCGAGCAGCCGACGGCCTGAGCTGCCGGAAAGCCTGAGAGCTTTAGGCATTTGATGGGTTGATTAAAGAAAAGACTGAATTATTAAACCGGAAAGGGCAATTGCTTTTGGCACGCCTTTTCCGGTTTTTGCTGCCGGTATAAAATTGCCGGACTGGCTGCGCGACAAACAAAAGGTAATCAAAAATTTTCAGGCTGTGCAAAAGGAGAAAATGGATGGAAGGGGATGGGGGTCTCCGCTGAACCGGGTAGCGCCGCGGCAAAAAAATTGACCCGGGGATATTCGGCAAAACGTCGGGTTCGAATGGAAAAAGGAATCCGCTTTCGGCAAGGGGGGGATTTCGGAAAGCCGTATTCCCGGTTCAAATCCAGCGCATATTGTGCGTGAAAACAAGTTGCCGGTTCTGTTATAGCGAACAGGAAAACCTTAACAAAAAATTCATTGTTCCGTACTCGACAGTGTGCTATAATCAATCTGTTTTGAGCCGACCGACCGGTCGGTCGGAAATGAAACGGCGGAAAAATCCAAAAGGATCGTTTCGCGCCGCATGCAGCGATTATATCTTAGTAAAAGAGGAAAGCCATGTCGAACTACAGCGTCAGGAAACCATTTACCGTTTTTGTGGCAGTTGTGCTTGTGATCGTGCTGGGGGTGATTTCCTTCACCCACATGACGACCGACCTCCTGCCCAGCCTTGAACTCCCTTATGTCGTGGTGATTACGACCTATCCGGGTGCCAGCCCGGAAAAGGTCGAAGCATCAGTCACCAAACCGCTTGAGGCGGTTCTTGGTACGACCGGTGGATTGGAAAATATCAGTTCCAATTCCAGCGAAAACGTCAGCCAGATCATAATGGAATTCAATCAGAGCACGAATATGGACAGCGCCATGATCGAAATTTCCAACAATATTGATCTGGTTTCCGGCCAGCTGGACGATATGGTCGGCACGCCGATGTTCCTCAAGATCAGCCCGGATATGCTGCCGGTTATGGTTGCAAGCGTCGATATGGGCGAAAATGCCGACACAGCAGAAGTTGTAGACTATGTGGAAAAAACGGTTATCCCAGCCTTTGAGCGGATTGAAGGGGTCGCTTCTGTTTCCGCCTCCGGTTTAAGCGAACAAAATCTCAAGGTCACCATAGATCACGCCAAAATCAGCGAACTGAATGAAAAAGTCAAGGACGAGCTGGATAAGACGCTGGATGAAGCTTATGGCGAGCTGCTCAGTGCGAAAGCGGCGCTGAACAGCGCACAGGAAAAACTGGACAGCGGTCAGGCGAGTGCGGCGGACAAATTGTCCTCGGCAGGCGCAGAGGTGACCAGTGCGATCGCGAACGTAAATGCGCTGCTGGCGGAGGAGACGACCTTAACCGCGGATAAGGCCGCCTTTGAAGCGGAACGTGCCGCGATGCAGAATCTGGACACGACGGTAAAGCCTATGTTTGATGCGCTGCGCGCGTTTTTGTCCAGCGCCTCCGCCGGCTCGCCGGGCGGCCCCTATGCGAGCTTTGCGGATATACCGGATGAAGCAACATATGAGCCGATCCGCTCAGCGTTGCTGGCTTCCCTGGGTTCCTCTCCAGAAGCTGCCCAGCTGCTTGAAATGCCGCTTGCGGATATTCAGGCCTACGAAGCGACTGTTTACAGCGCCGCCGCGCGAATCAGCGAGATTGAAGTCGAACTGAAAAATATCGAGACGCGGCTGGCGGTTATCTCCCAGACAAAACCCCAGCTGGAGGCCGCGCTGGAACAGGCAAAAAACGGCTATGTGCAGATTCAAAACGGACAGATGACCGCGGCGTCCGAGCTTGCCAAGGCGCAGGCGCAGATCATATCCGGCCTCAGTCAGATCGAGGAGGGAATCAGCCAGTTTGAGCAATCCCGTGAGCAGGCGTATGAGCAGGCCGATTTGGAAAATATCATAACCGAAAGCATGATCAGCGGCATTCTGACCGCACAGAATTTCAGTATGCCGGCGGGATATATCGAGGAGGACGGCGAGCGCTATGCCGTCAAGGTCGGCGATGTTTATAAGTCGGCGCAGGAGGTTGAAAATACCCTGCTGTTCTCCACAGAGGCGACCGGCGACGTTCGGGTGAAAGACGTTGCGTCGGTCTCAATGCAGAACGAGAGCGACGGAACCTATGCAAAAATCAACGGAAGCGACGGAATCGTTCTCTCTTTCCAGAAACAGAGCACCGCGTCTACCGCCGAGGTATCGGACAATATTGCGCAGGAGATCCAGGAGCTTTGCGCGGCCAATCCTGATCTGCGGATCACGCCGCTGATGGACCAGGGCGATTATATTGACATGATTGTCGGCAGTGTGCTGGATAATCTTCTGTGGGGCGGCGCGCTGGCAATTCTGGTTCTGATCCTGTTTTTGCGGGATTATAAGCCGACGCTGGTCATCGCCTGCAGCATTCCCATCAGCTTGATGTTTGCGCTTGCGCTCATGTATTTCAGCGGGGTGACCCTGAACATCATCTCTCTGTCGGGTCTTGCGCTCGGCGTCGGTATGCTGGTCGACAACAGTATTGTCGTCATCGAAAATATTTACAGGATGCGCAGTCTCGGCGTACCGGTCAAGAAGGCTGCCGTGGACGGTGCAAAACAGGTGGCTGGCGCCATTTTTGCCTCCACGCTGACTACTGTATGCGTCTTTTTGCCGATCGTCTTTACCGAAGGGCTGACCCGTCAGCTGTTTGCTGATATGGGCCTGACGATTGCATACAGCCTGTTTGCAAGTCTGATCGTTGCGCTGACCCTGGTTCCCGCAATGTCCTCGATGATGCTGCACCGCGTGGCCGAGCAGCGTCAGGGTCTGTTTGCGCGCTTTACCAACTGGTATGAAAAAGCGCTGCGCTGGTCGCTTGATCATCGTGCAGCGGTTCTTGGGAGTGCGGGCGCGCTTTTCCTTATCGCAATATTGCTGATCCCGGTTATGGGAACAGCCTTTATGCCCGAGATGGACAGTCCCCAGATGAGCGCAACGCTGACCCTGAGCGAAGAGGATAAGGATGTGGACTTGTTTGAGCTTGGCGATCAGATTGCGGACAGAATTCTGGAGATCGACGCAGTGGAGTATGTGGGCGCGATTTCCGGGGATTCCGGGATGAGCATGACCGGCTCCGGCAATTCGGAAAGCCTGTCTTACTATATCCTTTTGGGGGATGACCGCACGATGACCAATCGGGAGGTCGAACAGGAAATCTATGCAAAAACGGCGGATCTTTCCGGTGAGCTCACTGTTCAGGCCAGTACGATGGATATGTCCATGCTGGCGGGCTCCGGCGTTTCAATCGTGCTGAAATGCAACGACCTGGATACCCTGATGCAAGGCTCCAACGAGGTGGCGGCAATCCTGGCCGAAGTGGAGGGACTGACCGATGTAACAACCGGCTACGAAGATGCCGATACGGAAATCCGCGTCACCGTCAATAAGGATGCGGCGATGCGCTATAACCTCACCGTTGCCCAGGTCTATTCCGAGCTGGCCGCCGCGCTCAGCGAGGAGACCAACAGCACGACCCTGACCGCAGGCGACGAGGATTATCCGGTTGTGATTGTCAATCATCAGCTGGTCCAGCTGACGCCGCAAACCCTCGGCGATTATAAATTGCAGGTCACAAACCAGGACAAAGAAGAGGTGGAAATCAGCCTGTCCGAAATAGCGGATATCACCCAGACGGCCAGCGTCAATGCCATTGCCCGGGACAACCAGGCGCGTTACAATACGGTGACGGCCTCTGTCGCGGACGGATATAATATAGGTCTTGTGAGCCGGGATATTGAACAGGCGCTCAAAGATTACACGCCGCCTGCGGGCTGCACGCTGGAAATGGCAGGCGAAAACGAGTCGATCCAGCAGGCACTCGGCGACCTTGTGCAGATGATTGCCCTCGCCGTTGTCTTTATCTACCTTATCATGGTCGCACAATTCCAGAGCCTGCTTTCCCCCTTCATCGTGCTGTTCACCATGCCGCTCGCCTTCACAGGCGGATTGCTGCTGCTTTTCCTGTGCGGGATGGAACTTTCGGTCATCTCGATGCTCGGATTTTTGGTCCTCGCGGGTGTGGTTGTGAATAACGGTATTGTTTTTGTAGACTATGTCAACCAGCTGCGCCTGGAGGGCAAAGAAAAGAAAGAGGCACTGATCGAGACCGGACGCGCCCGTCTGCGCCCGATTCTGATGACTGCGCTTACCACCATTCTTGCCATGAGCACAATGGCGGTCGGGTTTGGAAGCGGCGCCGAGATGACCCAGCCGATGGCGGTCGTTACGATCGGCGGACTTACCTATGCGACCGCGCTGACCCTGATCGTAGTGCCTGTCATCTATGACCTTATGCACCGCAGACAGATGAAGCCCGTCGATCTGGAGGAGGACTGAGCATGCAAAGGGATACACAAAACACCGCGGCTGTTTCGGAAAAGGAGAGGGCGGTTTTTGAGGCCGTATTTCGCCTTTTGGGCGAGGGTCGGGAGTTTCATGAGCTGAAGGTTGCGGATATTGCCGCCGAGGCCGGCATTGGCAAGGGAACGGTTTACGAGTATTTTCCTTCCAAGGAGGATATTCTGCCGCGCGCGATCGTCTATCGCCTTGAGAAGGGCTTCGAGGCTGCCGATCGTTTGCTGGAAAACGACGCCGAATATCCGGCGTTGATCGGCGACCTGCTGGACGGCGCGGCTAAGGTGTTTACCCACGCCAGCACAGGCGCCGGTGCGCTGATTACCGCGATGCTGCGTCAGGGCCCGCAAAAAGCACAGGGAAAATCCAAAGTATTCGCGCTCTGGTGTGCCGGAAAAATGACCGAGCTTTGTGAAAAACTCGCAGACCGCGGAAAGGCGGCCGGCGCGGTGCGCAGCGGGATCGAACCGGAGTTTCTGCGTTTTGCATTCAGCGCGGCGGTTTCCGCCTATGTGCAGTATGTCGGCTGCAACGCGTCGGGGTGCAGTGATCGGAAAACCAGAGAATACGCTACTTGCATGTTTTTGGCCGCTGTCGGCTAAGTTTTTGATTATGGCTATTTCTGTGTCCGTTTCGGCGTATTATGCGCTTTGACGGGATTGTTTCACCCCAGGACATAGGAAGAAACTTGCGGAAGGCTCTGGCATGCCGGTTTTGCTAGCTGAGGGTTAGCAGGAGCCGAAAGCACTGGCAGGCTTAAATTGCGTATTTTGCTGCCATTTGCAGACAGCGAATCGAGACAAGACCTGTTTTCAGATTTAACCGGACTCTGCGCGTGGCGCAGATGATCGGTTGTCCGCCGTGTATCAGACATAGACAGTCAGTTCATGAATGTAAATGCGTTTTATGTCATCAATAAACTTAGAATTGGATATTTTACCATTACAGATTGATATCAATTAGATGAATCTGGATATTTTGAACAGGAAACCAGACCCGATGGCTTGTTTTCGGCCGGCAGAGTATGATCGGATAAATAAAAAGAGAAAACAAAGGGTTGAGGAATATGACGATCCCCGTCCTGCTGGTCTGTCTCGAAATCTTTTTCTGCCGGATTGTCGACGTTTCCTGTTCGACGCTGCGCATGGTTCTGACAGTAAAAGAGAAGCCGCTTTATGCCGCCATTACCGGGTTCATTGAAACCTTTTTGTGGTTCGTGGCGGTTCGCGGCGCGCTGACCATTGACGGCGGCGGACTGCCCGTCGCAATTGCCTACGCCGGCGGTTTTGCGACGGGAACCTTTGTCGGCGGAAAGATTTCCAGCCGGTTTATCCGGCTCAATATCACCTGCCAGATCGTGACCTCGGCACGGGATGAGGAACTCGTCGAGCGGATACGCGCGCGGGGATATGGCGTGACGGTGCTGGATGTGCATAGTTCTCAGTTCGGCGGCGAAAAATATATGCTTTTCTGCGAAATACCCAGCACCAGATTGGAGGAACTGAAGGCGCTTGTGCATGAACAGGATCCCAAAGCCTTCTTCATGGTGCAGGAAACCAAATATGTCTTTAACGGGTTCGTAAAAAGTAAGTGAGCGGGCGTGATGCTTTGATGTCCTGAATTGTAGCTAAGCGCCGAACTGCCCGGCTGCTGTTTTACAATGTCAGTTTGCCTTCAGGGTAAATAAGAAGCGCACAGTTTTTCAACTGTGCGCTTCTTTGTCATTTAGAAAAAATGCCGCCTGGCTGCTTTTCGGCGAAAGACAACCGGTTATTTTATTTGTTCAGGAAATTTCAAACGCAGGGAATAGACAGAGCCGCAAAAGACAAAACCGCTTATTATTCGTCCTGGAGCGACGAGCCCTTTAAAAGAACGTTTTTTATTGAAATCCGGACGTTAGTGCGGAGAATCAAAGTCAGTCCTCAACGTCGAAAGCTTCCAGTTTGGATTTGCGGGTTTGCGGGCGGCTGTCACCGTGTTTGACCATAAGCATGGTGAGGAAGGAGCCGGCAACAAAAAGGCATCCATAAGGGAAGAGATAACGGTATCCCCAGAATTCCAGCACAAAGCCGGAAAGGATCGGGGTGATGGTCTGTGCAGTCATGCTGAAGGTGTAGTAATAACCGGTGTATTTTCCAACGTCTGCGCCCCGGCTCATCTCGACTACCATAGGGTAACTGTTGACGTTGATGAACGCCCAGCCAACTCCGGCGAGCGCGAAAAAGAAGAAAATCATGCCCGAAAAGCTCTTAAAGAAAATTGCGGAACCGAACGAGACGGCAAGCATGACAATTCCGCCGAGAATGGTTTTTTTACGCCCGACTTTGCTCGCGATCCAGCCGACCGGCAGATAGGCCAGAATTGCCGCTGCCTGTGCAATCATCAGGACCATCGCATAGTCGCCGCCCTGCATGCCCCAAACATGCGCGGCGTATTTGGAAAAGGAGGTCGTTACAGCGTTATAGCCCATGAACCAGAGAAAAACACTGGCGAGAATGAAACACAGGCTGCGAAATACGTCGCTGGGCAATCTGGAAGCAGAGGCGCCTTGTTTCGGTTCTTCCGGCTGTTCTTCCTCAATGCCGTATTCCCGGCTTTGCTGCTGCATTTCCTGCACACAGGCCGGTTCCTTGATTTTGAGATAGAGAACGGCGACGCATGCGGCCATCAAAATTGCGGTCAGTGCGAAAAGCGGCAGATAATTTGGATGATCGGTTTTGGGAACAAGCAGTTTAATGGCGCCAAGCATGATAATGCCGCCTACTGCACCCATCAGGTTAATGATCGCGTTTCCCTTACTGCGCAGCGGCTTGGGCGTTACATCCGGCATCAACGCGACGGCAGGGGAACGATAGGTTGCCATCGCAAGGAGTACGACGCCGAGCGCCGCCATCATCAGCGGCAGAGAGTAGAGGCGGTCCGCAATGGGAATGAACAGCATGGCAACACAGGCGACAGCCGTTCCCCCAAGAATATAGGGCATTCTGCGCCCGATGCGGGTATGGGTGCGGTCGCTGAGAGTGCCGAACAGGGGCAGCATAAACAGCGCGAGAATATTATCCAGCGCCATGACGACGCCGGCAGCCGTGTCGCCGATCTGGAAAGTGTCCTTGAGGATCAGCGGAATGATTCCGTCATAGACCTGCCAGAATGCGCAGATGGACATGAACGCAAGGCCGACCGTGATGGTGCGTTTGTTGTTCAGCTTCATAACAAACTTTCTCCCCTGTCTTGCAAAAGTTTTATTAATAATAGGATAGCATATTTCGCTTTTTGGGTGGAAATAAGATGGAAAAATTGACGCTGTGCAACAATTTTCCCGCTTTTCTTTATGAAATTTGCCAAAGATTTGAGCGCATACAGGATAACATTTTCAGATTAAATCCGAATCAAACACAGGTAAAAACAAGAGGAAATCCGAGGAGGTTCAGTCATTTTCGTCTGTCAAAACAATGTACCGATTCAACAAAATGGAATATTTTTTTTTAAAAGATACAATCAGTTGAATCCACGGAAGCCTTTTCCGATAATCTCGCTGCTGTTGGTAATCATGATGAAGGCGGAGGGCTCGGTTTGACGTACAAAGTTGCGCAGCCGCACCGCCTGGCGGCGGCGCATGACCGTGAGGATGACCGATTTTTCCGCGTGGGAATAGGCGCCTTCTGCGCGGCAAACGGTTGCGGAGCGGTTGAGCTCCTTATGAATAAAATCACAAATCGGTTCGGGGCGATCGCAGATGATGGTGAAATATTTGCACAGGTTAATGCTCTCAATCGCGTTGTCGATTACCAGCGATTTGGACATAAGGCCGAGCACCGAAAAAAGACCGGTTTGTGCGCCAAAGACGAAAAAGGAAAGCGCAACGATGGCGAGATCGACAATAAAAAGCGAGAGTCCGATGTTGATGCTGGTATATTTTTTCAGAATCATCGCAACGATGTCGGTGCCGCCGCTGCTTGCTTCGCGGTTAAACAGGATTGCGGAACTGACCGCAGGTAAAATAACTGCGAAAATGAGTTCCAGCAGCGGTTGATCGGTCAGTGGTTTGTCCATGGGAAACCAGCGCTCACAGGCACTGAGCGCAACCGACATGAGAACGCTGACATAGACCGTTTTGATCCCAAAACTGCGTCCAAGGAAGAGAAACCCAATGAGCAGCAACGCCATGTTGATCACAAAGGTGATCGAGCCTGCGGTAAAGGGAAGGAGCTTAGCGAGCACGATTGCCGCACCTGTTACGCCGCCAAAGGAAAAATTGTTGGGAAATTTAAACAGGTATACGCCGATGACCAGCAGAAGGGTGGCGCCGCTGAGGATGGCGTATTCCCGAACCTGTGCAAGAATGCGCCCTGACCGGGAGGAGGAGATGTCTTGCTGCATAATACAAAACCTCGGTTGTTGAAAAATTCATATAAGCCGTGCTTTTATTCAATCTCGCGCAGATAGAGCCCGTTTGTGAATCTGCCCGACGGCCGTTCATTGCGAAGGAATTGTGCGGCAGCTTCAGCTGCTTCGGCAGGCGTTTCGCAGGTGAAGTACAGGGTCAGAAAATCAACGCCGGTATTTTCCCGCGCATTGAGGAACAGGGGCAGCGTGTTGAGCAGGGTCTGGTACCGTCGTTCGCTGCAAAGAACCGTAAAATGTTCGCCGCGCCGGTCGGTGAGCTGCTGCGCGCCGTCACAGCTGCCGCAGCCTTCCTTGTGCTGCATTGGGCAGGCGCGAAAGCGCATTAATGGCAGATAACCATATGCCAGGACGCCGCGCGGACAAACCCCACCGAGCCGTCTGATCCGTTCGAGATCCAGCTCGAAGGAAAGGGTGGCGTCCCGCAGGCCCAGCCGTTCGTATTCACACAAGGCCTCGCTGTTGAGGATGTTGAGTCCGTGACCGCCGTGCGGGTTCAGGCCGGCGTCCAGCGCGAGCTGAATCGCGCCGATATTTTCACAAAGAACATCCCGTAGGCCAAGCGCGCGGAGCTGATCGAGCTGCTTGCGCAGCGCTTTTTCAGAATCCGGAAAAATCAGAGCCGGCAGTTCCGCAATCAGCTTTCCGGGAAATTTTTCAGCAAGCACAGGTTTGGCGATCAGTTCCCGCAAAGGCAGAATCAGGCGGTCAAAATCGTCGCCGCGCAGTGCCTCCAGCTGCTTTGCGGTCTCACAGCGCGCCCGGTAAACGGGGACGGCGGGAGACTCATAGGGGGGAGAGGCGCAGAACGGCTGCGCGAAGAAGAGACGCGGCGCAGGGGCGCTGCGCACCTTGAGAAGATCGTCCAGCGCGCTTCGCCGCAATTCATTGAGCGCGGAGGCCGGCAGCATCAGACCGGGTTCGATATCGGCTTCAAATGAGCGCAGAAAGAAGGGCGTATTGCCCGTCTTTTCCAGACTGCGGCGGGCCGCTTCTGAATCGGTCGGACGGGTGCGGGCGATCTGCGGCTCGGGGCCTTCAGACCTGGCGCTGTGGGTCCCGTCGCTGACCCGGAGAGAAACCGGTTCCCCGGCATGCATACGCAGAGAAAGATCAACCGGAACACTGCGCCTTTCAGCGCGCACAAGTTCACCGGTTTTTCCGGCAACCTTGGCAAAGCCTTCCACATCCTCGCGGGTGCGGTGGCCGAACATTCCAAGCGTGCGGCGGCCGGTCAGGTAACCATCCGTAAATCCGCTTCTGGAAAATACATTTCGTAGAATATCCTGGTCGTAGTCCTTGCCGTCAACCGCCGCGCGGCAGGCAGAAACCGCCGCCGCGACGTACTCGGGGCGCTTCATACGCCCTTCGATTTTGAGCGAGCAGACCCCTGCTTGCGCAAGGTCCTGAACAGCGGAAAGATGACTCATGTCTTTGAGCGAAAGCGCATATTCCCGTCCGTCCGGCGAGCGGAAATCCAGACGGCAGGGCTGCGCACAACGACCGCGGTTGCCGCTGCGGCCGCCGAGCATTGCGGACAGATAGCAGCCGCCGGAAACGCACATGCAAAGCGCGCCGTGCACAAAGGTCTCGATTTCCAGCGAGGTGGATTCGGCGACGGCGCGGATTTCCGCAAGCGAGAGCTCCCGTGCGAGGACAATGCGGCGGAAACCGAGCGACTCCAGTATTTTAGCGCCTGCCGCGTTATGTATTGTCATCTGGGTGGAGGCGTGCATGGCAAGATCGGGACACTGTTCCCGAACAAATCTTGCGATGGCGAGGTCCTGCACGATAACCGCGTCGGCGCCTGCTTGGCAGATCGTTTCCAATTCCCGCAGCACGGGCGCAAGCTCGTCATCCTTAACAAGGGTGTTGAGGGTCACATGCACCGCGACGCCCCGGCCGTGACAGTAGCGCACGGCCTGTTCAAGCGCACCGGCGTCGAAATTGTGCGCGCTGCGGCGGGCGTTAAAGGCGGTTGTGCCGAGATAGACGGCGTCCGCGCCCGCGCGGACTGCCGCGATCAGCTGTTCCTCACCGCCGACAGGGGCGAGGACTTCCGGCTTTTTCATGATCATTCCTCCGATAAGCGGATTCGCAGCATGTCTCCTGCCTGCAATGGGTAGGGACAGTTAATGGTCAGTTCTTCGGCGGCGTGATTGGCCTGCTCGGCAAAAAGCCCGAGCGCGGTGCGGATTTCGGTGACGGTAAAGGATTCTCCAATCTGCCCGGGGCGCAGCACCTCCAGAACATCGCCGCGCCGGAAGCGATTTCGCTGCTGGATGCGCACCATGCCGCCCGCAGCATCTTCCAGAACAACCGCCGCAAAGGCGCAGTCACGAATATAAGCGCCGCTGTCCGGCGGATAGGGCGGCATTTCGCCAAAATAAAAGCCCGGACAATAGGGACGATGGCTGACCGAATCCACTTCGCGCTCGAGTGCGGAAAGCTGCGCGCCGCCGTCCAGCGCAAGCCTGTAGGCGTTGACGATGGTTGCGACATAATAAGGGGATTTCATCCTGCCTTCGATCTTAAAGGAGCGAACGCCGGCCTGTTCCAGCTTGTCCAGAAAGGAGATGCAGCACAAATCGCGGGAACTGAGAAGCGCAAACCCCTGCTCTTGCTGTTCAAGGGCAAAAAACTCGCCGGGCCGCTTCTGCTCGGTCAGATGATAGGTCCAGCGGCAGGGCTGGGCGCATTCTCCGCGGTTGCCGCTGCGGTTGACCAGAAAGCTGGACAGCAGACAGCGGCCGGAATAGGCCATGCACATTGCGCCGTGCACAAAGGCCTCTATTTCCAGCTCCGGGCATTTTTCGTGCATCTGCGCGATATCCGCAATGGACATTTCCCGTGCGGCCACGATCCTGCGCGCGCCCATCGAAGCGTAGACGCCGGCGGCGCGTGCGTTCAGGCAGTTGGCCTGGGTGCTGACATGGATTTCAAGTTCGGGGACCTGCGCGCGCAGCTCGGCGATTGCGCCAAGGTCCGAAACGATCGCTGCATCTACGCCCGCCTGCAGGAGGAAGCGGCCGTATTCCGCGAGCTGATCGATCTCCCCGTCGTGCGCAAAACTGTTGACCGTCACGTACAGTTTTTTGTTCTGCCGGTGGAGAATATCCGCCGCTTTGCAGATGTCTTCACGGGTAAAACCCGCAGACGCCGCGCGCAGCTGCAAAGCCGGGCCGCCGATGTAAACCGCGTCCGCGCCAAATCGCGCGGCGGTGCACAGGGCTTCCATACTGCCCGCCGGGGCAAGCAATTCAGGTTTTGAAAGAGCGGTTGTCATATGCTTCTCCTTCCCGCAGGTAAAGATTCTGCAAAACGCGGGGCACTGTCAAGGCAAGTATACACAAATCCTGCGCGCAAGGCAATCCGGCCGGCCTGCATATGGTAAAAACGCCCGGCAAAAGCGCAACAACATTTTTAAGTATTTCTGAATGCGGCGCCAATAACCGCAATAATCGCAGGACAGGTTTACGATTTCGGATCGTGTGCCCGGCGGCCTGGCAGAGTTTGGGCGTATTAAAGGCTTTGGTTGTTCATTGAAATAAGCAAACCATCGGCCCTACCGGAGGAGGGACCCCTTAAAAAGATTTCGCTGCAAGCGTCGGCGAAGCGAGCTGCTGATAAGATGGATCAGTGGAGAAAGGTTATCGCCAGAAAAGCTGCTGACCGTTTATGGACTGTGAGAAAAGCGATGCGAGTGAAATAAAAATAGTGCGCCTTAAGCCGCATGACGGTAACAGTTCTCTTACAAAGCCAGCTCAAACCACCGGCCGGCGGCGGTTATGACCGAGCGGAATAATGGGCGCACAATGCAAAAAACAGGCTCCGGCTTTTTGCCGGAGCCTGTTTGAAAATGGTTGTCTTTACTGATTACAGCGCAACAACGTTGACCGCGCGAAGCTTCGCCGGGTTCTTCGGATCGGTCTCGGTCTCATAGCTAACCTTCTGGCCCTCGTTCAGTGTCTTGAAGCCCTCGCCCTGAATCGCCGAGAAATGCACAAAGACGTCGTCGCCGCCCTCGTCGCCGGAGATGAATCCGTAGCCCTTTTCCGCGTTGAACCATTTGACAGTGCCGTTCATAATAGTGCCTCCATTAAAATATTAGCGCATTCCGTACAACCGTACAAAAAAACACACGCGCTCGTAAACCATCCAACGTTCAATGACTTACAAGGTCGTGTGAAAGCGTTTGGTACATTTAGAATACGCCTTTACTATATCACAGGGACTCACGCTTGTCAAAGCTTTTTTTGGCGGGTTTACAATTGACTGCAGGAATGGGTGCACGCACTTGAAAATCATATCGCAAAAAGATAAACTTGTCTCAGAGGGACGCGAATGATGACAAATCAGTATATCATTGAATATGAACTTTGTGCACTGGCTTTTCTGCTTGTTATCGCAGTGCATTTCTTTACAAAAAAGCGATTCCCCAGCCTGCAAAACCGCTTTTTCGGCGCTTTTATCATTTTGGGAATTTGCAGTATTTTGGTGGACGTCGGGTCTGCGGCGACATTATTTTATTTTTGCCAACACCCCATCTGGCTTAACTGGATGCTGGCTACTATATACTACTTAATTAACACCGTGCTGCCGACGCTGCTCTTTCTGTACGTTGTTTTGCTGACCTTGGGAACAAAGGCTTGGATGAGCAGATATATTCTGCTGAGCCTGCTGCCGGCGGGGATGGTGGCGCTTCTGCTGCTTGCAAATCTCTGGACGGGTTTTCTGTTCCATTTTGAAAGCGGAAAACTGGTCTATGGGCCGACTTTTGTTGTTCTTTATATTTTGCTATTTATATATTTGGCGTTAAGCCTTTTTGTTCTGCTGTTCTTTCGCGGCGGCCTGCGCAAATCGCAGTTTCATTCAATGCTCGCTTTGCTGCTGCTGACAATTACGGCGGTGATTATCCAGGTTATTTATCCCAAATACCTGCTGACCGGCTTTGCGACTGCGATCTCGATTGTGATGATGTATTTAACCCTTCAGAATCCGGACGATATGCTGGATGCAATGACCGGCGTGTTTAATCGCAGCAGCTATCTAAATGCCGTACACGGGATGGTTGAACGCAATCGCAGCTTTCAGCTGATTCTGTTGGATGTGGACGAAATGCGGCCGGTCAACGACCTGCTGGGAATCAAGGCAGGGGACGAGCTGATCCGGCAGATTGCCCAAGCGCTGCTGAACTGTGTCAGCCATGGAAGAGTGTTTCGGATTTTTGGCGATGAATTTGCCATGGTAACGCAGTCGGAAAAAGACTGTGAAAAAACGATGCAGTCGGTGCAGGAAAGGTTCCGGCAAAGTTTTTCGGTGAATGGAATGCAGCTTGATTTGTCTGCATGCATCGCCTATTACCTGGGGGATGAACAGGTCAAAGCGGAGGAACTTTTGCCGCTGGCGGAACATTCCCTTGCACAGGCGAAGAAACAGGGAAATGGGTCGATCGTGCGCATTGACAGAGAAATGATCTGTTTGATGCAGCGGGAAAGCGGCGTGGAAAGCCTTGTGCGTAAAGCAATCAGGAACAATGCATTTTCTATTTGTTTACAGCCGATTTGGAACATAGAGAAACAATGTTTCACCAAAGCGGAAGCGCTCGCAAGGCTTTATTTAAAGGAATATGGAGAAATTTCTCCGCAAGAGTTTATTCCCGTCGCCGAGCGCAAAGGCCTGATTCACTATGTCACCGGTCAGGTGCTTGATCAGGTCTGCCGGTTCATTGCAGAGAACAGGTTGGAAAGCCAAAACTGGTTTGAAGGCATTGCGGTAAATCTTTCAGCGGCAGAGTGTCTGGACAGTGAATTGCCGGAGCGCGTGGACGAAGTTTTGAAAAAGTATAATGTACAGCCCCGGTGCCTCATTTTGGAAATCACGGAAACCTGTTCAACGATCTCGGACAAGCTGCCGGCAATTATGCAGCGCTTGGATGAAATGGGCGTGCGGTTTGCGCTGGATGATTTCGGGACCGGTTATGCAAATGTGGACAGCGTGATGCGGTTGCCATTCTCTGAGATTAAGCTGGACCGGTCACTGCTGCTGGCAAGCGATCACAATCAAAACAGTATGGTGATTTTGCAGGAGCTTGTAAAACTTACAAAAGCAATTCGCATGCGGGCGGTCGTTGAAGGTGCAGAGACACCGGAGCATATTGAAATAATCCGCAAGCTGGGTGCGGACTATATCCAGGGGTTTGTTCTGGCAAAACCGATTGCCGCGCCGGAAGCCATGAAGGTATTGGGAAAAGGAGTGGAATTGTTTTCGAATATTTATAGCGGCCTTTGCGGAAGATAACAACAGATAACACGAGAGGCATAGCCGGAAATCTGTCAAAGGACGACAGACTGTGCCGGACTGGCAAACTATAGTTATTATGCCAATTGTCAGACGAATTGCAGAAACGGAGACGGGGTCATGGCATTACAGATCAGGGCCGCGGTCCGCTCTGATGCGGGCTGTTCACGGAATAACAATGAGGATAATTTTTATCTGGACGGCACCTATCTTGCCAGAGAGCAGATGGATGCCGGCGGCAGCTATGCCGTGGACTCGTCCACGGCCTGTGCTCTTTTTGTGGTCTGCGACGGCATGGGCGGCGAAGAGCGGGGCGAGGAGGCCTCCTTTGCAGCGGTTTGCGTGATGGATGCTCTGCGGGACGCGCTGGGCAGCGACA
The DNA here is from genome assembly GCA_944385925.1 of uncultured Clostridia bacterium. Lineage (GTDB taxonomy): Bacteria > Bacillota > Clostridia > Oscillospirales > Ruminococcaceae > CALWZE01. The sequence continues at coordinate 37,293 of CALWZE010000041.1, read as the reverse complement.
GAAGGATAACCGACGTGCGGGCTTTAATAGATGCGTACTGCAAAAAGGCAAATGATGCGGTTGCAGCCATTGAAGGGGCTGGTCACGCCGGCACAACTTTTGCAGGACTTTGTTTTTATAAAAACCAGGTGTTTTGTGCCAATCTCGGGGACAGTAGAATCTATCTGCTGCGAGATGGGAAGCTTGTGCGAATCAGCACCGATCATACCGAAGCGGCCCGCCTGGTCAGCGGGGGAATTTTAACCGAAACCGAAGCGCAAGGCAGCATATACAGCCATATTGTGACACATTATATCGGGATGCCGGAATCAGGCGAAGCTTTTCACGCGGCGCATTATGAGGACGTGGTACTGCATTATGGGGATAGATTTCTGCTTTGCAGCGACGGCCTGACCGATATGCTGGAGGAAGAGGAAATCCGGACTGTCCTGCTGCGCAAAGAGCCGGCAGGCAGTATCGTGGGAGAACTTGTGCAGCGCGCTTTGCAGCAGGGCGGAAGAGACAATGTTACCGCATTGGTCGTGGATGTGGCACAGGAAAATACTCTTGCACCGGACCCAAAAGCGATAGAAGAACTTTTTGGCGATAGTGTGCTGTCAGAGCCATTCGCAGAGAATTTCGCGGAACAGCATACAGACGAAAAATTCGCAGAGTCTTCTGCCGAGGAGGTTGACGCAGACAGCGAAGAGCCGGAAAGCAGCGAAAGCAAGGCAGGGCCGCCGGACAGTTTGCAGGCAGGGGAGGAGCTTTCGCCCGACCTGTTCAGCGCGCCGGAACAGCCGGCGGAAGATACGCTCTGTGCAGAGCATACGCAGCAGCCGGATTCAGAAGAAACTGCAAAGGTGCAGCCGGAACCGGAACAGCCCGCTGAAACGCCGGAAGACGAATCGGCGGAAGAAACCGGAATGCCAATGGCAGCGGAAATTGACGCGGACAGCGAAGGGCCGGAAAGCAGCGAAAGCAAGGCAGGGCCGCCGGACAGTTTGCAGGCGGGGGAGGAGCTTTCACCCGACCTGTTCAGCGCACCAGAGCAGCCGGCAGAAGATACGCTCTGTGCAGAGCATACGCAGCAGCCGGATTCAGAAGAATCCGTAATGGAGCAGCAGGAATCGGAACAGCCCGCTGAAACGCCGGAAGACGAATCGGCGGAAGAAACCGGAATACCAAAGGCAGCGGGAATTGACGCGGACAGCGAAGAGCAGGAAGGCAGCGAAAGCAAGCCAGGCCCGCCGGACAGTTTGCAGGCGGGAGAGAAAATTTCACCCGACCTGTTCAGCGCGCCGGAGCAGCCGGCAGAAGATACGCTTAACACAGAGCAAGCGCAGCAGCCGGATTCAGAAGAAACTGCAAAGGTGCAGCCGGAACCGGAACAGTCCGCCGAAACAGAGGAAGAAACCGGTGTACCCGATGCGGCACAAGAGGAACCAATTTCATTGGAAACTGCGCAACCGCAGCAGATGAAAGCGGAACCAGATACAGAGAATCCGGAAAATTCTGCCGGTTCGGTAATGGAAAAAGAGCCGGAACAATCCGAAAAGGGATTGAAATTACTGTTTGATGATGATTCCACTGTTTTGTCCGCCGAAGAACTGGGATTAACCGGCGAACCGCTTCGGGAGATAAATATCACCGAGGATTTCGCCGAACTGGAGCAGGACGATCAGGAAAGCGAAAAGCAGGAAGGCTTTCTTGAGATGGAGTTGAAAAGAATGGATGAGGCCAGTCGCCCGCGCAGGAAGCTCTTTAATCGAAAAAAATCGGAATAAAGCTTAGAGAACAGCATATATAAGAAAAGCAGCCCGCGGCGCCGCGGACTGCTTTTCTGCAATTCAGTAGTTGGCAGCATATACGGATTGTGGTAAACTGAAAACGTCAAATATAGGATTTGCCGCATGATCATACGGAGAAATCAGATGAAGTTTGAAAGCAGAAAAAAAAGAAAAAATGCTGTGCGCAGGCGAAACAGCTCCGCTGCACCTTCTGCGGAAAGCGGCAGTCCTGAAAAGAGAAGGAAATCCGCAAAGATAGTCGGAAAGCTGCTGCTGGTTGTTTTTTTGGGCGTTTTTCTTTTTAGTTGTAGTAAATTGATTGGAATATACAAAAAGTATAGAATTGGAGCGGATGAATATGCCCGGCTAAGCGACCAGGTGGTCGCTGCCCCCGCTATTGAAACAGAGGAGCAGGACGACGGGCTGTTAAATATCGATTTTGACTTTTTGAAACGAATCAACCAAGACCTGGTTTGCTGGATCGAAATCCCGGATACAGGAATTTCCTACCCCGTCGTTCAGGGGGTGGACAACGCATACTATTTGCGCCGTTCGTTTGAGGGACAGGACTATTTCGGCGGCGTCATATTTATGGACTACCGCTGTGACGGGGCATTTTCAAGCGTCAACACGATCCTGTACGGACACCATATGCTGGATGGCAGCATGTTCGCACCGCTTGCAAAATTTCTGGATAAGGATTATTTTGAGGAACATCCTCGGATTTACATATATACGGAACACAGCGTCCTTGTTTATCGGATTTTTGCCGCGCGCCAAACCGATATAGCGGATAGCTGCTATACCCTCTTTTTTGACGGAGAAACTTCTGCAAAAAACTGGATCGATTCCATGGCGGCTTTCTCAAGATTGGAAGATGAGGTTGAGGGCGACCGGATTTTAACCTTGTCCACCTGCACAAATGTGGAAAAAAGTGACCGGTATATTGTGCAGGGAATTCTGGAAGAGGTAATTGCGCGCTGACGGCTTTTTTTATCATATCTGCAAAATGACCTGCAAAAAAGAGAGGGAGAACTATCAATGGCGGAAGCGATAAATAAAGTTTTGGGTTTATCTATCGGCCAGCTTTCGGTTGGCAAGATTTTGTGGGCGGTTCTGGTGTTTGTAATCTGCCTGCTGGCTACAAAAGCGCTGTTGAAAATACTGAATCGTGCAATTGAACGCACCCAGATCGAACGGACGCTGCGCGCATTTATTCGAGCGGCTTCCAAAGCGGTTTTGCTCTTTTTATCGGTGGTTATTACACTGGGCACAATCGGCATTCCGGTAACATCGCTTGTAGCGCTTTTCAGCGTCGCAGGCGTCGCGGCCTCTCTGGCTATCCAGGGCGCTTTGTCCAACCTTGCCAGCGGTATTCAGCTTTTGTCCTCCCGCCCGTTTAAGGTGGGAGATTATATCGACACAGGCGGTGTCAGCGGAACTGCCTGCGAAATCGGCCTGGTGCATACACGCCTGGTAACCGTTGATAATAAAGTTATCTTTGTGCCGAATTCCACCATAACATCAAATATCATCACCAATTACAGTGCGAACGAAGTGCGGCGCATTGATCTGCGGATCGGCGCATCCTACAATGATGCAACCGAAACCGTTAAAAAAGCGCTTTTAACAGCGGCCTCCCGTATTCAGCATGTAGATGACCCCGCGCCGCCCCTTGCGGCCATCGACTCATTTGCGGACAGTTCAATCGTTTATCTGCTTCGCCTGTGGGTAAAGACCGATATCTATTGGGATGAGTATTTCAAGCTGAACGAATATGTGCGGCAGGAATTTGCCGCGTTTGGCGTGTCGATTCCCTATGGGCAGCTGGATGTTCATCTGGTTCCTGCAAAAGAAACAGCGCCGAAAAACACTGAAGAATAAATCCGCAAACCGGATTCCATTTAAGGAATCACCGTCGCGGGGCGGCAAAAAGCAAACGGCGCAAAGCCTTTTGAAACTTAAAAACGAGCCGTAAAAAAGAGCCTGTTTAAGGCTCTTTTTTTATAGTTGTTGGCGTAAAAGATTCCGGCTGTGGTAAAAAATTCAAACGAGGATACAGATCAATTAACATGTGTCGGTTTTTAAGGACCTGGGCAAATATTTTAGGTCAAGGACGTGGGCTAAACTTATAAATCCAGAAGCAAACTGCGCAGAAAGACGGACAATCTTTCGCCATTTTTTGCGCCCGTACAGCGGTATAATTCCTGCAAAGGGAGGGAATTGAATTGGATAAATATGAAAGGGCGATTGATCGATGGAGAAATCAATCGCTGTTGACCGAAGGAGATTACGCCAATGCCCTGGCGGAATTTGAGATCCTGTTTTCTTATCATTCCGGACATCTGGATAATGAAGGGGTTACATTCAGTGACACAAGAGATATTTTCCTCGAGGGGACGGTCAGTGACTATTCCGGCCCTGTCTCGACCCTTCGGGAAATTTGGAATTACAAAAGAGGCTGCGAGCTGCTCCGCAACCGGTTGTGCGAAGGACGCCCCATGAGCGTGGATCTCTGCTGTGATCTCTTTGAGACGCTTGCGCAGGGGATGGAAGACGCCGAACTGGAGAGGCCGCTGCCTGACGACAAGGACAGGCTTCGGGATGTGCTGGAAGAGGTGGGGGCCTACACTGGAGACCGAATTCTGAAAGCCGGTACCTATCTGCATGCGGCGATCAATTATCTGGGCACATTCGGCCATTACAGCGCCTGCATTTCCAGAATGCTGCTCAACTATTATCTGATGTCCAGAAACCATCCGCCAATTGTTATCTACAGCTTCGACGGGGACATTTACCGGGACTGCCTGACGAGATTTTCCGAACTGGAAGAACTGGGACCGCTTTACAAATTCTTTCAGTATGAAACCGAAAAACTGTGGTCAAAAAGCGAAAAAATGTTTGAAAACGCCGTATGACAAGATGTTTGCTGCGGGGTTTTATGCGCAAAGCCGGTATGCGGAAAAGCCGGCGTTTGCACCTGTTCGACGTTTTTTGCTATAATGTTACCGGAGCGCGCAGCGCGGAAAATGGCGCGGCTCGAAACGAGGTGACATATGCACAAAAAGAAAAACGTCAAGGCGATTCTGGTCGTCCTGCTTTTTGCGCTGGTGCTGACGCTGTGCGTCCTGCTGGCGATTAAGCTTGTAACCGCTTCCTCGCATAACAATTCTGTGCAGGAAGAGCAGCCCCCCGCACATCAGGAAGGCACGCAGGAAACAGGGGAGACGATTCCCTTCGGCTCGGAACAGCTGCCTGTTGTTGGAGACGTGCCGAAAACGACCCATGACCCGGCACTGTTTGAGATGGTCGATGGTCGCATGGTATATAAAGACGCCTCTGTGCAGACATTCACGGGGATCGATGTCTCCGCGCATCGAGAGGAGATTGACTGGAATGCCGTCAAAGCGGACGGAATTGACTTCGCAATGATCCGGGTGGGATGGCGCGGCAACACCGAGGGCGGTTTGTATCAGGACGAATATTTTGTCAGCAATATTGAAGGTGCGCTTGCGGCCGGACTGGATGTAGGCGTTTACCTGTATTCGCAGGCAATCACCGTTGACGAGGCTGTAGAGGAAGCCGAGGCGGTTCTGAATTGGATAAAGGACTATGAAATAACCTATCCGGTCGTCTACGATTGGGAGTATGTTTCGGCAGATGTGCGTACAGGAAATATGGATAATGAAACTCTTAATGATTGCGCGGTAGCTTTCTGCCAGAGGATCGAGCAGGCCGGATACATACCGATGATCTATTTCAATCTGGATATCGGCTATCGAAGATATGATCTTTCCCGTATTTCAGATTATGATTTCTGGCTTGCGGAATATGACGGCGCGCCGACATTTTACTATGACTATCAGATGCTGCAATATACCTGCACCGGAACGGTTGCGGGAAGCGAGGATCAGGTCGATCTGAATCTCAGCTTTGTGGACTACGCCGCACTCAGCAGGCAAAAAAAGGCAGAATAAAATCGCAGAAAAGAAAAACAGGCTCTCCCGGTTCAATATGGGAGAGCTTGTTGCATAACAGAGATAAGGCGGCTGTCCTGCTTCGCTAAGCTGCGGGAAATCCATCAATATGGAAGCAGCACGTCGCAGTGCAGACCGGAGGCCTCGCAGATGCGCAGGGTGCTTTGTCCTACCAGACTGAGGATCTGATGCAGCGCCTGAATATAGCGCTCCGCGTCCCGTGCTTGCAATGCCTGCAAAGCATCGTTAATATGCGGCATTGAACGCTCAAGATGATCTGCAAAAATTTCCTCGAAGTGTTTGCGCTTGTGGCATAGCAGGAATAACCGCGTGTGGAATTGGCGGTAAATGCGGCGTGTCAGCTCGCTTGGACAGCTCTGCACAGCGACATCCATAAAGATGCCCAGATAGCTGTAAAACTGCTTGCCGGGCGCTGCCAGCAGCCGCTCGACCCTTTCGCGGGTAATCCGAATCTCTTCATCACACAGGTTGCGGAATGCCTCTCGCACAAGCCCAGCAGAGCCGAGCATAACAAGCTGTAAAGAATAAAAGAGAATATACGCTTCGTTCGGGTCGGTGATCGGCTGTCCCGGCGGATCGGAGGGCGACAGATAGGTGACGACGGTACCGACGCCATTTATTGTGTGCACAATATCACATTCGTTGAGCGCGACGAGCGCGCTGCGTATGGTTTTGGAGGAGGTACCGTATTCCTTTTGAAGTTTCTGCTCAGAAGGCAGATAGTCGCCGTCAAAAAACTCACCGGTGCTGATACGCAGAATAAGGTCATTCGCAATCTCGGTATACAGGTTCTCATTGCCGGAAATCGTCCAGTCAAAATGCAGTTCGTCCGCAACCTCATACCTGGCAGTCAGCTTCTGCAAATGCTCGAGAATAAATTCGCGCATCTGCATCGCGTAATCGACAAAATCGCGGTCGATCTCCTGATATTTCCCGGCACACACCAGTCCGTGCAGTTTTATTATAAAACTGCGCACCCGCAATTGAAATTCCTCGCGCATGTCGCTGTCCTGTGCCACAAGAAGAATGGAAATGGCCAGAAAACGGTCGCAGGCGCGCATCAGATCTTCCAGAAGATCGTTGTGCAGCGGGCGAATAAGGATGAAGTAGTATTCGGCGAGCGAAAGCGCCAGCCGGTTCACAGGCAGATCGTCAGAAGCGGCTTTTCTCGCGATTTCCGCAAGCTGTGTATGCTCCGCCGGACCGGCGTGAGAGGCGCCATATGCGGCGGTTCCCCCGGCAAGACGCGCGGCGAGCTGATATACTTCGGACAGGGTATATTTTCGCCCGGCAAGCCATTGCAGAAAGCTTCTGCCTGATTCAGGATCGCCGGCGTCATAGATAACCATCGCTTCCTTGCCGCGGGAAACACGGATCAGGCCGATCTCCTGCAGCATTTTAAAGGTTGCGCGGATGGTAATAATCGAGACGTTGTACTGTTGCGCGAGCTCATTCATAGACGGCAGACGTTTCCCCGGCGGAAATTCTCCGGAAAAAATGCGGGAGCATAACGCGTGATAAATGTTTTTATACAACAGGTTTTGCCGCGGCATTATCGTCCTCCTGTCCTTTGTGTAGCGAGTATTCTGCGAGCTGAAATCTGTGCAAATTATACCAAATCGATAAAGACAATGCAATCCGGCTTTAAAAATTGGTAAAAATGTGAATTAGGTGTGTGGGGATTCGGCGCTGCAAAGGTTGTCAATAAACTTTTCCAGCTCGTGTTGGCAGCGCGGACGATCCACCAGATAGCTTAAGCCGTGCGGTGCACCCGGAATGAGGACAAGCTTTTTTTCCGATACAGCGGCCTCGTAGTTCTGACGGCTCGCTGCACAGGGTACAAAATGGTCCTCTTCACCGTGCACGAACAGAACCGGAAGGCGGCTGTTTGTTTGCAGCGCCCTGGCCGCGGAAACTTTCAGGCTGAATCCGCCAAGCAAACGCGCCCAGAATTCGATCAGAGGCACGGTTGGCCAGACCGGGAGATGCATCATGTCTCGGCAAACGTGCACCAGCTGGTCGTAGGGACAGGAGTAGCCGCAATCGGCGATAATTCCGCATACGCTTTGGGGCAGCGGAAGTCCGCTTGCAAGCAAAACGGTTGCCGCACCCATGGAAATCCCGTCCAGAATTGTGCGGCAATTCTTTTCAAAGTGACCGTCAAGCCAGTTCGCCCAGTCGACGCAATCGAACCGCTCCAGTGACCCGAAAGCAATATAGTCGCCTTCGCTTTCCCCGTGTGCGCGCTGATCGACCAGCAGAATGTTCAGTCCGAGCTGCATGTAATAGGGCAAAATGATTCCGAAATCGGTCAGACCTCCATGCGTTGCGCGGTACCCATGCATGAGAAGAACCGTGTTGCGGTTGGAACCGTTTTGATAAAAAAGGCCCCGAAGTTTCAGCCCGTCCCGGCTTTGGATTTCGACCCGCTGCGGGGAAGCGTCCAGAAAGGCCTGTTGTCCCCGCAACCCCTCTTCTTTGCAGAGCTTCCAGAGCGGATCGCTGTTGATGCGGCGCTTTTGTTTGAAGTTTCTTGCACAGGCAAGACGAAAAAAATAGTAGGAAATACAAAGCTCAAACAACAAAACAGCGGCAATAAGGATAAAGAAAATGGCCATGGATGATCCTTCCCTTTCGAATGGCGTCCGCCGGCGGGCGGGTGTTTTCCATCTGCACTATTTTAATGTTTTTTTCTGCTGATGACAAGGCGGGCACTGCCGGAGAAACCGGGCCGATTGCCGGATAGTTGGTAGAAATGTGTTCTGTACATGTGGTATGCTGAAAGCGATTGGAGGGATTGGTTTGAGCATTGGAACCCGCATTGCGGACTGCCGAAAGCGCTGCGGCATGTCACAGGAACTTCTTGCACAGAAAATGCAGGTCAGCCGGCAGGCTGTTACAAAATGGGAGAGCGGAAAAAGTGTGCCAAGTTCCGCCAACCTTCAAAAACTGGCTGCGCTGTTTGAAGTTGATGTGAAGTGGCTGCTGGAGGAACCCCCGCAAAACGCCGCTTTATCTGCTGTGGAGAATGAACGGCCAAACCGGCAAAAGCAAGAAGTTTTGCAGCGGATCTATCCGGTTTTGGGTTTACTTCTTGCCTGGATTGTGGTGTATATTTTGGGCAGGATTGCCTATGGAGACCTTGAAAACAGCAGTCTGTTGGGTTGGCTTCTGGGAAAGGATTCGAGTTCTTACCTTTATGGCTGGCTGCTGACGAGCGGGATGTTCTGCTGTGCCATGGCTGCAAGTGCTCTGGGCAGTGTATTAGGCCGCAGGCGGTTTGCCTGGTCGGTTTTTGCCGGCAGCTTTCTGGGCTTTGGTCTGGGCGAGTGGCTGGGCCCCAATCCGGCAGGCGCCGCGCTCGGTCATGGAGATTACGGCTGGGCAATCTGGCTTGGAATGCTGCTTATTTCGGCAATGTATGGAATCGCTTTGGAGAGGCTAAACCGGCGCGGCATTGCGATCGGTTCCCGTGCGGGTTATATTGTGACCCTCTGCGCGGCCGCATTGGCTGCTCTAATGCTGCTGTTGGTGCGCAGCGGCATGTAACTGTCCCTTTAATAAACGGAGGCGCTGTTTGGCAAAAACATGATGCATGATTTAATGACTATGTTCGGTCAGAGAATAGGAAAGGGAAAAGAGGGAAAAAAGATGCAAAAGTATTTTCTGGAAGTTTGTGTAGATTCGGTAGAATCGGCAATCGCTGCGGAAAAGGGAGGCGCAGATCGTCTTGAGCTGTGCGGCCATCTGCCGCTGGGCGGCGTCACACCGGGAATCGAGTTGTTCCGGGCGGTGCGGCGGGCTGTAAAGCTTCCGCTGCATGTGCTTGTGCGGCCCCGTTTCGGCGATTTTCTTTATTCAGAAGCAGAGTTCGATATTTTGCGCCGTGAAGTTGTACTTTTCCGGGATCTTGGTGCAGACGCCGTGGTAATTGGCTGCCTGTGCCCAGACGGCTCACTGGATCGAAAACGGTTGGCGGAGCTGTGCGGCTTGGCCGGCGGGATGAAAAAAACGCTCCACCGCGCCTTTGATCTTTGCAATGACCCTTTCGCGGCACTGGAACAGGCGAAGGAACTGGGATTTAATACGATTTTGACCTCCGGCCAAAAGGACAGCTGTGAGCAGGGGATGGCGCTGATTGATGCGCTTGCACGCCGCAGCGGCCCGGTGGAAATACTTGCCGGAAGCGGCGTTGGACCCGAGGTTGTAAAGCGCTTTATGCGGGAAACCAAGGTACACAGCTTCCACCTTTCCGCGAAAAAACGGTTAAACAGCGGGATGGTTTTCCGCCGCGAAGGGGTGCATATGGGTTTGCAGGAACTGAGCGAATATGAGATTCTGCGGACCGATGAAGAAACCGTGCGTCAGGTGAAAAAACTGTTGGAAAGAGCGGAATAACCGTGTTCATTGCGCAAAAAGCGTACGCCTTAAAAATACAAGGTGGTCCTGTTGGGAAAAGATGGTCTTCCTTTCGAAAACACGGAAAGGATCACATTAAAGGCGCCGCAGAAAAACTGTTGACACGTTTTGCCGGAATGGAAATTAACTGCGAAAAGAGCTGTAAAAGCAGGATGAAAAATTTCCATAATGCAGGTTGCCTGGCGCGATTCGAAGCCCGGTAAACTTCAAAAATTGTCGATCAGTGTCATTTGGCCCTGTATGCCTGATATACTGCGATGGTTCGTTTAGATTTCGCAACAGAACAAGCCCCCGGTAAATCCGGGGGCTTGATGGTTTGTTCGGCCTTTTAGTTGTACAATTCGCCGCGGAGAATAACCTTTTGCAAACGAAGATCATGGTCCAGCAGCAGGAGGTCAGCCACCTTACCGGTGCGGATGGAACCGCGCTGGTCAAAAATGCCGATGGATTTTGCAGGCGCTGCGGTTGCCGCCCAAAGTGCATCTTCGAGCGGGATGCCCATTTTCTGCACAGCGGTGCGGACGCAATCCATGAGATTGGTTGCGGAGCCCGCGATCGTACCGTCTGCCAGTGTAGCGCGATTGCCGGTCACCTTAACAGGCAGTCCGCCAAGCGAGTAGTCTCCGTCCGCAAGACCGGTCGCCATCATGCTGTCGCTGATGAGGATCAGCCGTTCGCCAAACAGCCGGAAAGCTGCCCGCACGACGCTGGGATGAATATGCACTCCGTCTGCAATGAGCTCCGCCTCGCAGCCGCCATCAATTGCGGCGCCGATGACGCCGGGATCGCGGTGGTTGAAGGGCGGCATTGCATTGAACAGGTGGGTGATGTGGCTCATCCCATGCGCAATGGCTGCCGCTGCGGTATCGTAATCCGCAGTTGTGTGGGCAATAGACAGACGTACATCTCCTTTATGACGGTCGATGAAGTCCAGTGCTCCCTCGGTTTCAGGTGCAAGATCGCAAAGACGGATCAAACCGCCCGACGCGGCCTGAAGACGCTCAAACATATCGGAATTCGGCGCCATAATATATTCGGGATTCTGTGCACCCTTCTTCGCCATCGAGATAAAGGGCCCTTCCATGTTGATGCCGACAAGTGCAGCGCCTGTCAGCTTGTCGCGCATAGCTGCGGCATTATTGCAGACGCCTGACAGAATTTCTTCGCTCAGCGACATGGTTGCCGGGCAAATTGAAGTTACGCCGACGCTTGCCTCATACTCTGAAATGGCAGAGAGGCCCTGCGGGTCTGCGTCACAGAAATCATGTCCAACGCAGCCGTGGAAATGGATATCGATCAGACCCGGAACGGCATAAAGACCCTCGGCGTCCAGCACATCGCCGCCGGCGGAATCAACAAACCGGCCGTTTTCTATAAACAGATCGCCGCGGGAAAATTTTTTGTTCTCGCCAAAGATCTCTGCGTTTTTTATAATCATATAAAATTTTCCTTTCCGGCCGGGGTTGGCGCGTATCAGATCAGAGAAAGCGCATCTGCGTCACCGGCCAGGATGACATTGGGATGAAGCTGAAGAATGGAAGCGGGTACCTGCGGGGTAACCGGTCCAAAGAAAGATTTTTTTACGATCTCTGCTTTATCTTTACCGGAAGCGACCAGCAAAATGCATTTGGCGCTCATAATTGTGCGGATACCCATCGTGTAGGCCTGACGGGGCACATCGTCGATGCTGGCAAAAAAGCGCTTGTTTGCTTCGATGGTGCTTTGCTGTAAATCAACAAGATGAGTGCCCGTCGGGAAGTGGTCGGCAGGCTCATTAAAGCCGATATGGCCGTTGTGGCCGATACCGAGCAGCTGTACGTCGACGCCGCCCTGTGCAGCGATTACCGCATCATACCGCGCGCATTCCTTTTCCGCATCGGTTTCCAGACCATTGGGCAGATGGGTATTTTCCGGTTTGATGTTGATGTGATCGAAAAGGTTATGGTGCATGAAATAGTTATAGCTCTGGTCGTTGTCCGCCGGAAGCCCGCGATATTCATCAAGGTTCACGGTGCGCACGGCTGAAAAATCAAGCTCGCCGTTGTTATAACGCTCGATCAGGCTTTTATAAAGTCCGATCGGCGTCGAGCCGGTTGCAAGTCCCAATACAGAATTCGGTTTAAGCAGGACCTGGGCCGCAAGGACATCCGCTGCTTTGCGGCTCATATCCTCATAGGTTGTTCCTTTGATGATTCTCAAGATTAGTCCCCTCCACAAATTTTGAATCTTCCCGGCAGAAATTTATGCGCGTCTGCCTTTTTTAATAGTGTAACATATGAAAAAGAAAATTCATCCGATATTTTGGAAAATTAAAGGAAAGTTCATGATGGATCACGCCCGCAAGTCTATTGACTCGCGGGCGTGATAAGGAGGATTGTGCTATTACTTCATAAGTTTCTTGAACTCATCCGCGACATGCTGGACCTGTGTTCCGATAATGACCTGAACGCTGGTCTTGCTCGGACGTACAACGCCGGCAACGCCCGCAGATTTGATCTTCTTTTCATCGACCTTGAGGTAATCCTTGATCTCAAGGCGAAGACGGGTGATGCAGTTGTCGACAGAAGTTACGTTCTCGGCGCCGCCAAGACCCTCGAGGATGGTCTGGGCAACAGCGGTGAAGTCGTTGTTAGCGAGGACAACCTTTGTTTCGTCTTCGTCGTCCTCACGGCCGACGGTCTTATAATCGAACTTCTTGATCATGAAGCGGAAGATCAGGAAGTAGATCACGAAGAAGGCAAGGCCGATCGGGATAAGAAGCAGCGGCTGCTGTGCGTAGGGAACCTTGAAGCTCAGGAACCAGTCAACGAAACCGGCGCTGAAGGTGAAGCCCGCACGGATCGGCAGCGCGGCAAGCAGGCCGACCGAAATGCCGGTCAGGATCGCGTGAACCAGGTACAGACCCGGGGCAAGGAACATGAACGAGAATTCAAGCGGCTCGGTAACGCCGGTGAAGAAGGAGCAGAGTGCAGCGGCGAACAGGATACCGCCGGCAGCTTTTTTCTTGCTGTCCTTCGCGGTGGTGTACATAGCAAGCGCAGCACCGGGCAGACCGAACATCATTACCGGGAAGAAGCCGGTCATATACATACCGGTAACACCCTGGGTACCGGTCGCGCCGTTGAGGCCCCAGAACGCCCACAGGTCGCTGATGCCGACAGCGTCGAACCAGAAGACCGAGTTGAGTGCGTGATGCAGGCCGGTCGGGATAAGCAGACGGTTAAAGAAGCCGTACAGACCCGCGCCGACTGCGCCGAGGCTGGAGATCCAGGAACCGAAGGTGACAAGTCCGCTGTAGATCAACGGCCAAGCGAAGAACAGAATCACACAGACAACGAGAGTGACAAGAGAGGTAACGATCGCAACCGACCGTTTGCCCGAGAAGAAAGCGAGGAAATCAGGCAGTTTGCAGTTCTTAAACCGGTTGTAAACCGCCGCGCCGATGAGACCGCAGAGGATACCGATGAACTGGTTGTTGATCTTGCTGAAAGCGGGGTTGACCGCCGCGACGTCGATGCCTTTGAAAACGGCGACGACAGCGGGGGCCAGCATGGTCTGGGTCATCAGCCAGGAAACGAGACCCGCGAGACCAGCGGTGCCGTCGTTGTCGTCGGACATGCCGACCGCGACACCAATGGCGAACAGCAGCGCCATGTTATCGATAAGCGCGCCGCCTGCTTTAAGCAGGAACATTGCGACGACATTGCCGCCGCCCCAGCCAACCGGATCGATCCAGTAGCCGATGCCCATCAGGATACCGGCGACAGGCAAGCAGGCCACCGGCAGCATCAGGGACTTGCCGAGACGTTGCAGATACTTCTTCATGAAAAACCTCCTCATATTATGTGCGGATAAGTCCGCGAGATGGGGTTGTATTTCGATTCCGCAAACGCGGAAATTCGACAAATTGAAATTACGGACATTTATAAAAATTCTTCAAGAATGTTCTGAAGACCATCGAGCGCTTTCTGCTCGTCTTCTCCTTCGCAGGACACGGTCAATGTGTCTCCGCATTTCGCGGGCAACGCCATCAATTCCATCAGCTGGTCCGCGCGGGCGGTTTGTTCTCCGCATACGAGGGTACAGCTGGCTTTCTGCCGCAGCGCGAACATTGCGATTTTTGCCGCAGGCTGTGCGTGCATACCGCGAGGGTTTTGAATTACATGCCGCAAACTGACCATTTACTTGTTGCTCAGAAGGATGACGCTTTCCAGCTCGTTAGCTGTAAAGCCTGTTTTGGGCTCAAAGCTGCCAAACTGATCAACATTGCAGACGATCATGGGAGTGATGGTGTCGTATCCATCGGCCTGGATGCCTTCAGGATCAAACTCAATGAGCAGATCTCCTTTGCGCACCTTGTCTCCGTTCGAACAATGAACGGTGAAGTGCTTGCCCTTGAGTCCGACCGTGTCCAAACCGACATGCACCAAAACTTCGGCGCCGCAGTCGGCGTTGATGCTGACCGCATGGCCGGTATCAAACATCAAGGCGATTTCTCCATCGACCGGCGAAACGACACGTCCATTCGCGGGACGAATAGCAATGCCTTTTCCGAGGATTTCCTGGGAAAATGTCGGGTCGCTGACCTCGCTGAGCGGGACAACTTCGCCCGCAACCGGAGCGCCGAGCGCGATGGGTTCGGCTTTGTGTCCGCCGAACATGGATTTCAGTTTGTCAAACATTGGTATCACTTTCCTTTGCAAGTTTAAGCTGTGTCAGGTTTGTCTGACGTTGGGCATAATGCGTCTGATATGAATAGTCAGATACGCCTTATCTTCTTCGCTGATCAAATGCCCCGTCCGCTCCGAGATATAATCCCCGATGGCGGTGCTGCATGAGAATTCTTCCGGATAAGAGGTCCTTACCATCTCCACAAAGTCGTTGTCTGTTGTGACGCTCATATCCGGTTTGAGGACCCGCTGAAACAGAAATTTTAAATGGGTCACAAACCGGTCATAAAAAAGCGAATTTTCCTCCAGACGTATGTTCAAACGAGACTCGACAATCTTTATTATTCCGTCGATTGCTTCGGTCATGCGCATGACCTCGCCGAGAGAGGAATCAAATTCGGCGTTGACAATGTGCAGCGCAATCGAGGCGGCTTCGTCCTCCGTAAACCGAACGTTGAAAGATTGGTCGATCAGTTCCAGCGCATAAAGGCCAACCTGGTATTCTTCGTTATAAAACCTGCGAACCTCCATCGTCAGCGCATTGCGAAACACCATGCCCTGTTTGTAACGGTCGACCGCAAACGCGATGTGGTCGGTAAGCGTAATATAAATGCTCTGGTTGAGTTGTTTGCTTAAATGCAGCTTGGCATAATCGATGATCCGGTTGGCTACGCGAAGCATCTCAAGGGAAAGACCGGAGTAAAGCGCTTTGAGCTTTTCTGCCTCGGATTCATTCTGCATCCGAAAAACTTTTTCAACTGCGCTTTCCCGGATCAAATCACCCGGTTTTGCCTTAAACCCGATTCCCTTACCGACGACAATGATTTCCAGGTTTTCCGCGTCCAACGCGCTTACAACATTGTTGTTGATCACCTTTAAAATCCGCATTCGCCGTGTCCGCCCCTTTCCGCGGTCTGGCTTTGTATTCAGGGAAATAAAAAAACCAAATCTTGATAAGAACGCACGAAAAGCGTACCTATTCAAAATTTGGTTTTGCCTGCCTGACCAGTAACAATCCAATATTTTCAGTTGTTGCGGAAGTTCTGTATATACAGAACTTAAACAAGCCCGCGGGCTTGTTTAAAGTCTTTGCTCTGCTTTTTGAGAGCAGACTCATTTACAAACTTAATTTACCACATCGTTCACAGTTTGTCAACAATTTTTCAGCAATTTAGAAATAAACTTTGTCTTTCTTTAAAAAAGATTATAAAAAAGGTCAACAAGATGCCTGCTTTAATTGTAATAATAAGAAGGAAGAGAAAGTGATTAAGATATGAAAGGGCAGCGGACTGAATACCCGCTGCCCTGATTGTTATAAATGTTTTGCCGTAAACCGGAATTATTCGTACTGAACAACGTCGGCCCAGCGCAGGAGGAATTCACGCTCCTCGGGCTTGCCTTTGACCAGCTGGGAAGCTGCGACGATAGGCAGCCATTGCTGGACATACTGTTTTGCGGTGTCGCTCTTTTCGCAGAACAACCGCATATACTGTTCGGCCAAATCGTCCTTGCCGGCAAGCCGGAAGAGAAGATAGGTGCGCGCAGCGTCGTGGGAGGCGTTTCCCTGGGTTGCGTGCGACCAGTCAATGATATAGGGCTTGCCCTGCGGGGTGATGATGATATTGCTGGGGTTATAGTCTCCGTGGCAAACCTTGGTGTGCCGGGGCATGGAATCCAGACGCACATTCAGCTCATACCGAGTGGTTGCGTTCAGACCGCTTTCACCGATCTTGCGGTGCATTTTCTGAATAAGCGGATTGAGAAGCGGCGCTTTATGGCTGTGCATCTCAAGCTGAAGATCCACAAACATTCCCAGGTATTCCTGAACTTTATCCGGGTTTTCCTGCATGAGCTGATCCAGCGTTTTGCCTTCAATATAGTCCATGACGATGGCCCATTTGCCGTCCATCTTGCAAACTTCAAGAATGCGCGGTACCGGCAGTCCGGACTCCTCGACGCGCGCCTGGTTAAGGGCTTCGTTGAGAATATCGGATTTTTTGTAATTGTCGTCAAATACCTTTATAACCCGATCTCCTTCACGAAGGATGGCTTTGTCCGCCCGGGTCGCGAGAACATTTGCCTTTTCCATTTTCATGCCTCCTTGCCATAATAGGCGTTGAGATACATCTGCTTGAGTTCGCTCATGAGCGGGTAGCGGGGATTGGCGCCGGTGCACTGATCGTCGAACGCCTGCTCAACCATCTCGTCCAGGCGTGCGAGGAAGTCCTGTTCGTCAACGCCGTAGTCCCTGATCGTTTTCTTGATGCCGACCTTTTCTTTCAGTGCATCGATCGCGGCGATCAGTTTTTCAAGCTTTTCTGCGTCGGTTTTGCCGCCGAGCCCAAGTGCGTCTGCAACCTGCGCATAGCGGGCAAGGGTGTGCGGATAAGCGTACTGCGGGAAGGTGCCCATCTTGGCCGGCGTCTCGCTTGCATTAAAGCGCAGAACCTCGTCGATCATAAGCGCGTTGGCGATACCGTGCGGCAGATGATGGAAAGCGCCGAGTTTGTGCGCCATCGAGTGGCAGACGCCGAGGAATGCGTTGGCAAACGCCATGCCCGCCATCGTCGAGGCGTTGGCCATCTGTTCGCGCGCTTCCGGATCGTTGGGGCCGTTATCGTAGGCGCGGGGCAGATATTTGAAGATCAGTTTGAGCGCTTCCAATGCAAGACCGTCGGTAAAGGGTGTGGCGAGCATTGCGGCATAGGCCTCGAGCGCATGGGTCATCGCGTCGATACCGGAGGCGCTGGTCAGTCCTTTCGGCATGTTCATCATGAAGTCGGCGTCGATGATGGCCATGTTGGGCAGCAGTTCATAGTCGGCGAGCGGATATTTGACGCCGGTTGTCTCATCGGTAATGACCGCAAAGGGAGTTACCTCGGAACCGGTGCCGGCGCTGGTCGGAACCGCGATGAAATAAGCCTTTTCGCCCATTTTTGGGAAGGTATAGACACGCTTGCGGATATCCACGAAACGCATCGCCATATCCATGAAGTCTACTTCGGGGTGCTCGTACATGACCCACATGATTTTGCCGGCGTCCATGGCGGAACCGCCGCCGAGCGCAAGGATGCAGTCCGGCTCAAAAGCACGCATCGCCGCAGCGCCTTCCTTCGCGCAGGCAAGGGTCGGGTCCGGTGCAACGTTCCAGAACGCCGTGTGGGTGATGCCCATCTCGTCGAGCTTGTCGGTAATCGGCTTGATATAGCCGTTGTTGTAAAGGAAGCTGTCGGTGACGATAAAGACCTTTTTCTTGCCCATAACCGTGCGCAGCTCATCCAGCGCGACAGGCAGGCAGCCTTTTTTCATGTATACTTTTTGCGGGGTTCTGAACCAGAGCATATTTTCTCTCCTCTCGGCAACGGTTTTAATGTTGAGCAGATGCTTGACGCCCACGTTTTCGGAAACCGAGTTGCCGCCCCAGGAACCGCAGCCAAGGGTGAGGGAAGGGGTAAGCTTAAAGTTGTACAGGTCGCCGATGCCGCCCTGCGAGGAGGGAGTATTCACCAGGATGCGGCAGGTTTTCATCCGTGCCTGGAAACGATCCAGCTTTTCCTTCTGGGTGAGCTGGTCGATATAAATGGAGGAGGTATGACCGTACCCGCCGTCCGCGATCAGGTGCTCTGCCTTGTCGATGGCGTCCTCAAAATCTTTCGCGCGATACATCGCAAGAACAGGGGAAAGCTTTTCGTGCGCAAACTCTTCCGAAAGCTCGACGCTTTCCACCTCGCCGATCAGGATCTTGGTGCCGGCCGGAACGGTGACGCCGCTCAGCTCCGCGATTTTGACCGCCGGCTGGCCTACGATCTTGGCGTTGAGCGCGCCGTTGATGATGATCGTATGACGGACTTTATCCAGTTCCTCCCCTTGCAGGAAATAGCAGCCGCGATCCGCGAATTCCTTGCGGACCTTGTCGTAAACGCCGTCCAGCACGATGCAGCTTTGCTCGGAAGCGCAGATCATGCCGTTATCAAAAGTCTTGGAATGGATGATCGAGTTGACGGCGACAAGAATATCGGCGCTTTCATCGATAATGGCGGGGGTGTTGCCGGCGCCGACGCCCAGTGCAGGCTTGCCGGAAGAATAGGCGGATTTGACCATGCCGGGACCGCCGGTCGCGAGAATGGTGTCCGCCTCGCGCATGATGGCGTTGGTCAGTTCCAGACTGGGAACGTCGATCCAGCCGATGATTCCCTCGGGCGCGCCGGCTGCAACCGCCGCTTCCAGAACAACCTTTGCCGCCGCAATCGTGCAGTTTTTTGCGCGGGGATGCGGGCTGATAATGATACCGTTGCGGGTTTTGAGCGAGATGAGCGTCTTGAAGATAGCGGTCGACGTCGGGTTTGTGGTCGGGATTACCGCCGCGATCAGTCCGATCGGTTCCGCGATTTTTTTGATGCCGAACGCGGTGTCCTCTTCCAGCACACCGCAGGTCTTGGTGTAGCGATAGGCGTTGTAAATATATTCGGCGGCATAGTGATTTTTGATCACCTTGTCTTCCACAACGCCCATGCCGGTCTCTTCAACCGCCATTTTGGCGAGCGGAATACGGGCTTTGTTTGCTGCTGTGGCCGCGGCGAGGAAGATCGCATCGACCTGCTCCTGCGTATAGGTCGCAAATCTGCGCTGTGCTTCCCGCACCTGAGCAATTGTTTGCTCAAGCGCCTCGAGGCTGTCGACAATCCTTGTGCTGTTCTCGCTCATCTTGATTTTCTCCTGTTGCGTAGTGTGAGAATGAATTGACAAATGATTAACAAAGCTTGTTTGTTGATAGATTAACATATAGTTTTCCCCTCTGCAACAGAAAATTGATAAAAAATTAACGTTTTTATAAAAAATGGAATAACCTCTATAAATTAATTGATACCGTGAAAAAAATTAAGCATTTTTACGATGGTTTTCATGTACTAAGAAAAAAAGGAGGGACAATTGCCCCTCCTTTTTGCCTATTGATTTGTAATTGCTTGTGAAATCTTTCCGTCGAAAACGAGCTTGTGTTTTGAATTTGTGACTCTTTGCCTTTATTCTTCGATTTTCCTGCAAATCGACTTTCTCGTCATCGATCTGCTTGCTCGAATGACTGGCTTACTCCGATGGAACTATTTATTTCCAAAGCATCTCATTGCCCCTTTTTTCGGAACAATGAACCGGTCGCCGCAAAAGTATTCGACACTCGTCTGCAACCTTTTGCGCGCCATTACGATCCTTTCTTTACAGGATCGCCGGGTCAAAGACCGCGCACAGAATCCACCATCGCTTCTTCCTATGCGTTCAAGCTGCCCACCGGTTTGATCTCGTTTTATGTCTGGCGAACATATGCCCTTGCCGCATCCCATCTCGATACGACACTCCCACGGCTGCCTTCAGGCTTGAAACCCTGTTACCGAAAGGGCGAACGCTTTTTGCATATGCGATTTGGTTTTGGCGTTTTCAGACGCGGCCTTGTACCCAAAGGTCTCGTCTGTTATTACCTGGCCCATTGGCGTGCCCTCCTGTTCTTTAGCTTACGTCTATATTATAACGCATTTTACGATAAAATCAATAGTTATTTTAAACAAAAAACATATTTTTTATTTAGTATAACTATTTTGCCTTTTAGGACGAAGCTTGCTTGCGCCGGCGGGAAGCGGAAATCTTCTTTCTTCCGCCGGCAGATTTCTTCTCATCCTGCGGCCGAATGCGGCCCAGTTCGGTCAGCCAGAGAAGGGTGTCGGCAATTGTCTGGTCGAAGGGACGGGTGGAATAATCAAGTTCACGGCGAGCTTTCTGGTTGGAGAACAGCGCGTTGCTGGAAAGGGTATACAGGGAATAGGCGGTGTACAGCGGCGGCTGTTTTTTCAGCCTGTAATACAGCTCGGAAAGACCGGCGGTGCTTTTGGCAAACCACATTGGCAGCATGGTCTTAATTCTGCGCCGCCCGGTGACCTTGCTGAAAATTTCAAACAACTCGCCGATTTCAAAATACCGGTTTGAAAGTATGTAGCATTCGCCGCTTCTTCCTTTTTCACAACAGGAAATAATGCCCGACGCGACATCCCTTACATCCACAAAGTCATAGCCGCCATGGACGCCCGCGCTTAAAGAGCCGTTGCAGTAATCAACCAGCAGCTGGGTGAGGTGTCCGCGGCCGCGATCATAGGGACCGGTGATGCCGGAGGGATGCACTACGCTTGCATTCAGTCCGCGCGAAGCTGCATCCAGAACATACTGTGTTGCCTCCGCTTTTGTTTTGGCATATAGCCCCACAACCTTGTCCGGATCGAAATGACTGATTTCGGTGACGGTTTGCCCGTGCGGCAGCTCGGGAATGGCGTGTACCGAGCTGACATGGACCAATTTGTCCACACCGGTCTGCATACAGAGGTCAACGACATTTTTTGTACCCTGGACATTGACCCGCTGCACCTTCGGATCGAACCGGCTTGCAATGGAGACGATGCCCGCCGCGTGGATGACGATCCGCCGTTCCCCCTCAGGTGCGGCAAAGAAACCGGCAAGTCCTTCCGGATCGGTCACATCCCCGTAATAGATCTCTGCCTCGGACGGCAGATAAGCGGCCGCCTGATCGCCTAGCAGAACCAATGCGCGGACCCTTTGGCCGCGCGCGCAAAGCTCACGCACCACGGTGCTGCCAAGATGGCCTGCGGCGCCGGTGACCAGATAAAGAGTATTCACCACGAATCATCCTTTCCATCTATCTGATCTTATTTTAGATGCAGGATCAGGCCGATTGGTTAAGATACTGTGGATGAAATATGAACAATTTGTGCTGAAAGTCACTCCCCCGGCTAAACCGGGGGAGTTTGTAAGCCATGCAAGCGCTTTTTGCCGGCGATCCTTTACAAAAAACTGAATATTTGTCTTACGCATCGCTTGCACCAGCGGACGCAGAAACGCAGCCTTCTTCGGCCTTGCTTCTCTTGCTGAGATTTTAACAGCTTTTCAATTTTTGTGAAACTTGAAACCGAAGCTTTTTAATTTTCCTTGCCGGCGGAACCGGGGCGCTTTTTTTCTAAAGCATTGAAAACAATCCCCTGCCGATACAAAGGCAGGGCAGTCGGTCAGTGCGATTTTCAAAGACTCTGCCGAAAATAAACTGTTTTTCAGTAGCGTCGGCTAATTGCCGTGCTGAAAGCTCCGAGGCCTAAAACAACCGCATTTATCTGTACATGTTTGCGCTTTGTTCTGCATCAAAAACGCGAGAGCAGCAAAAAAATGATACAAAACAGCCGTCGATCTGGTATAATAAATCAATTTTAAAACAAGTGAGGAATATTATGAGAGTTGCAATAGCGAGCGAGGGGTCCGGATTTGGGCTGAAGGAAAAGGTGAAGCAGTGGCTGTGCCGGAATGGGCACGAGGTTCTGGACGTTGGCAGACTGTGTGAGGATGACGAGAGCATCTCCTACGTAGATGCCGGCCGCAATGCGGCGCAGATGGTCGCGAGCGGGCAGGCGGAACGCGCGATCGTGATCTGCGGAACCGGCGCGGGCGTAAGCCTTGCGGCCAACAAGGTACAAGGGGTGTGCTGCGTTGCGTGTGAGAGCATTTATTCCGCGCAGCGTGCGGTGCCGGTCGTAAACGCCAATGCAATGGCGATCGGCGCGTGCATTGTCGCCGAGGATATGGCCTGTGAAATGGTGGACGCCTTTATCAATTCAAATTTCCTGGACGGCTTTGATGACAAGGAGGCTGAAGGACTGCGGAAAATGCAGGAAAGTCTCCGGGCGATGGATAAATGAGATAAGCGGAATTAAACGCAAAGCTATAATCAGGGCCGTAAACCGCTTTGGCACACAGCCCTGCACATATTATTGCCGGATATATTTTTGCCGGGTAAGTGAAATAAAAAAGAGGGGACAGGCTGTCCCCTCTTTTTTTACTTTACGGATTCGGTCAGATTATTGTTGTTGCAATCGTCAGCGAGGGCTGGGTCGTGTCGACACGGGTATACTGCACCGTGATCTTCTCGGGGCACTCCACAACGGTTGCGTAAGGCACGCCGCGCGGGATGGTCTCGCCCTTAGCGTTGGACAGCTTGTCCATGCGAATGTGCAGGGTGCGGCGGGCGCCGACTTCAACCTTAAAGCCAGTCATCGGATCACGATCTTCAAAATAGAGGGTAAGCGAAACCTCCAGAGGCTTGTCAGAGGTGTTGAGAACGCAGATGGCCTCATGACTTACATAATCGCCGTTATCGACAACGGGCCAGAAGCAATCGGGAATAAACCACTGCATAAATAAATTCTCCTTTTCATTATATCTTCGAGGTCATTATAAAACCTGTTTGCCGGAAAAAGCAACTCATTGGAGTGTAAACTAAAATTTTCCTCGGTTCTTTGTCGGAAATACACAAATTTTAAGCGCAAAGTTTATGGGAGAAGCCATCTTGCGAAATCAAATTGGCCAATGCTATAATGAAGCCAACAGGAAAACGTTTGCAAGTCGTTTTCACTCTAAGCGAACGGCAGGCGGTCAGACGGCTAAAATTCTGTTTTGGAGTGAAGGTTATGGCGGATATTAAGGACGTTGCACGCCAGGCTGGCGTAAGCATTTCAACCGTTTCAAGGGTCATCAACGGCTCTAAAGCCGTGAGTGACGAATTGAAAATGAGGGTTGAGTCTGCAATCAACGAACTCGGATACCGCGCCAACAGCGTCGCACAGGGCTTGAAAGCGTCCAAAACCAATAAAATCGCAATTATCATCACTTCTGTTTCACGAACCTTTTTTACATCGGTGATTGAGGGCGCAAATGAAGTTGCCGAACGGCTGGGTTACTCGCTGCTGATTGCGGAAACCCATGATAAGCTGGATCGGGAAATTGAACTTATTGAGTCCTTTGTCTCCCAATGGGTGGATGGAATCATTTTGGCGTCCAGCGCTTATGCGCATGATGCAAGAACATTACAATATATACAACGGCTGGAATCCCTTGAAAAAAAGGGGAGGCGGATCCCGGTCATAACGCTGGAGTACGCGATGGACAGCCGGTACATAGACGCAGTTGTCATTGATTATGAAAAAGCTGCTTATGACGCAACCTCTTACCTGCTAAAACTCGGCAGGCGTAAAATTGCTCATATATCATTGCCGAAAAACCACCGTATCGGCCGTATGCGCATTGCCGGGTTTGAAAGAGCGCATGAAGAATTTGGGGTTCCTTACGACCCAAGCCACATTATTGCGGGCGATTACACGACCTATTCCGGTTACCAGGTTGCCCGAAACCTGATCGAAGAAAAACACGATATAGACGCCATCTTCTGCGCGAACGACCAGATGGCGGTGGGCGCGATCAAGGCCTGCGAGGAATTGGAGGTTCCGGTTCCGGAACAGATCGCCATTGTCGGCAACGACGACATTTTTGCCGCTTCTATTGTAAGCCCCTCGCTGACATCAATCAGCGTTCCAAAGTATGAGATGGGTGCGGCGGCCATGCGCAGGATGCATGAAATATTGCAGGAGGATGCGGCAAAGCATCTGAGGCAGATCATCACCCTTTCGACCGCATTTGAAGAACGGGAGAGCACATTAAAAACAGCAAAACACAGTTTGAAATACCTGGAATGGTAAAGTTTAGCTTCCAGCAGGAAAACGTTTTCTGTTACTTTTCTGTTTGTTTTCCGTTAATCCCCACAACCCTTTACAAGGCAAGAAATTTCATATAAATTTATGATTAGGAGAGAGCGAAGGATGTCCAATATCGAAAAGAACTATCAAGTCGCCAAAGAGCTTTACGCGGAGCGCGGCGTCGACACCGACGCGGTACTTAAAAAGCTCGCAGAGATTCCGGTCAGCGTTCACTGCTGGCAGATTGACGATCTGTCCGGATTTGAAAACCCGGAGCGCGGCCTGAGCGGCGGAATTGCGGCCACCGGAAGCGATCCGAGCAAGGCGAAGAACAAGGAAGAGTTCATGGTCAACCTGACCAAGGCGCTCTCGCTTGTTCCGGGCTATAACAAACTGGCGCTGCACGCCATTTATCTGGATAACGGCGGCCAGAACATCGATCGCGACCAGATCGAGCCGAAGCATTTCGCCGGCTGGGTCGATTATGCGAAAGAGCACAAGATTGGCCTGGATTTCAACCCGACCTACTTCAGCCATGACAAAGCGGACACAAACTTTACACTTGCAAGCTATGATAAGTCCATCCGCGATTTCTGGATCGAGCACGGCAAGCGCTGCCGCAAGATCGGTGAGTATTTCGGCCGTGAGCTGGGCGATGTCTGCATCACCAACCACTGGATTCCGGACGGCTACAAGGATTATACGGTAAATAAGCTCAAACACCGCGAGCTGCTGGCGGACAGCCTGGATCAGATTTTTGCGGAGCCGATCGACCGCAAATACAATATCGACTCTGTCGAGAGCAAGGTGTTCGGCCTGGGCATCGAGAGCTACACAGTTGGCTCGCACGAGTTTTACACCAACTATGCGGCGATTCGCAACAACTGCATCGTCTGCATGGATATGGGCCACTTCCACCCGACCGAGGTTGTGTCCGGCAAGCTGACGAGCTATCTTGCGTTTGGACGTGAAGTAATGCTGCATGTCAGCCGCCCGGTTCGCTGGGACTCCGACCATGTTGTCGCGCTGGACGACGAGGTCAAGGAAGTTATGCTGGAAATTGCGCGCAACAACGCGTTTGACAAGATTCACATCGGCACCGACTACTTTGACGGTTCCATTAACCGGATTGCGGCGACCGCTATCGGCGCGCGCAACGTTAAGAAGGCGCTGCTTTACGCGCTGCTGGAGCCGACCAAAATGCTGGAAGAGTATGAGGAAAAGGACGACCTGGTAAGCCGTTTTGCCTATGTTGAAGAGAGCAAGACCCTTCCGTTCGGCCTTGTCTGGGATATGTTCTGCGAGCAGCAGGGCGTTCCCGGCAGCGACTGGCTCAAGACGGTCCTGTAATAGAAACAGATAACATAACAGGAGGAATTGTTCACTATGGAGAAGAGAATTCAGATCCCCGATACAGAACTTTCGCTTTATCCCATCGGCCTTGGCACTGTTGATGCCGGCCTTCGTTGGGACGGTGCGGACGCCGACCGTATCTTTGACAGCTACGTCGATCTCGGCGGAAACCTGATTGACAGCGCACACGTTTATTCCGACTGGGTCCCTGGTGAGATCGCCCGCAGCGAGCGCGTTGTCGGCGACTGGCTGCAGCGCAGCGGCAAGCGCGACAAAATCGTGCTGATCACCAAGGGCGGCCACCCCGACATGACCCCGAAAGAGCCGGACATGTTCGCAAGCCGCTGCTCCCGCGAGGAGATGGTCAGCGACGTCAACGCTTCGCTGAAACAGCTGCGTACCGATTATATCGATCTTTATTTCTATCATCGTGATGACAAGCGCTTCACGGTTGAAGAGGAAATCGAGACGATGGAGTCCTTTGTCAAAGAGGGCAAGATTCGCTATTACGGCTGCTCCAACTGGACGGTTGAGCGCATGATCGAGGCGGACAATTACTGCAAAGCGAAGGGTTACCGCGGCTTCGTTGCCGACCAGAGCCTGCTGAACGTTGGCATGAAGTACATGAACCCGATGCCGGATCCCACCCTTGCTTATACCCAGGGTCCCGCTTATCAGTACCACATCGATAATCCCCGCAACCTCATGATGCCGTATATGGGCGTATGCAGCGGATTCTTCTACATCCTTAAGGGCGCGGGCGAAGAGGCTGCGAAGAAGAGCAACTACTACACGCCCGGCAACCTCAAGGTTGCCAAACGTCTGGACGAGCTGTGCGAAAAATACGGCTGCACCCTGACCCAGGCGATCCTCGGTTACTTCTACACCCGTGAGTTCAACTGCATTCCGCTCTATGGTCCGGCAGTTCCGGAGCACATGCAGGATGCAGCGGGCACGCTGGATGTTCCGTTCACCAAGGAAGATTACGAGTTCGATTTCTGATCTTTCTCCGTAAGCCAGGCGCGCAAACGCCTTGCAATACAATCTTGGAATCATAAAACAGAAAAGGAGTTAACACCATGGCTGAGAACAATAATTGGCCCAACAGAAAGAAAGAGACCTATACTTATGAAGAGGCTCGTGAATACCTCGTCAGCGCGATGAAAGACCGTGCGAAGACCCTCGGCGCTTTCTACAAAGTTATGCCCCGTGAGCTTTTCGACGAGTATGCCAAGAAGGCCTGCTATGAGTACGGCGCTGCGAAGGGCGACCGTATCCCGGTAAAGGACAGCCCCAAGGCTTTCGCTGATTTCCTTGTTTCCTGCAACAGCGTTGCGAACACCTGCGCGATCGGTAACTCCGTCCAGAGCGAGACCGAGGACGAGATCGTTGTCCACATGGCTGGCAGCTGCGCGCTTGTTGAAGGCTGGCGCGAGATGGGTCTGACCAACGAAGAGGTTGACTATCTGTGCTCTGTTCAGTGCTATGGCGACTATGGTCACACCGAGGCTTGCGGCTGCAAGGGTGAGTGGCTGTGCACCAGCGCTGCTGGCAAGACCGATTACTGCGACTTCAAGATCACCAAGATGAACAAATAATTGCAGTTTTGACTGCAATTGTGCTCCGTGGCGGGTAAAACCGCCACGGGCCCCGACATCGATCCAAACTTTTGTTTTTGGATATATAAGTTTTAAGAAAAGGAGAAACAAACAATGAAAAAAGTTCTCAGTTTGATCCTGGCGCTTGCTCTTGTTATGGCTCTGCTTGTCGGCTGCGGCGGCAACGAAGCTACCACCGATGAAGGTGGCGAGGGCGGCGAAGGAGCCACCGGTGAAACCGTTAAAATTGCTTTTGTTGGCCCGCTGACCGGCGACAACGCTGAAATCGGCCAGCAGATGAAGACTGCGGTTCAGGTCGCGATCGATGAGTGGAACGCCAAGGGCGGCGTCATCGGCAAGACCATCGTCATGGACGACTTCGATGACAAGAACGATGCGACCGAGGCGGGCAACATCGCTGAGCGCATCGCTTCTGACGACAGCTATGTCGCGGTTATCGGCCACTTCTCTTCGGGCGTTGCGATGACTGCTGCGGAGACCTATCAGGAGGCGGGCATCCCCCTCATCAACGGTTCTGCTGCGCACACCGACTACAGCGCGATCGGCGATTACATCTTCCGCAACAACGCGATCTACAATGTTGACGCTTCCAGCGCCATCCAGATCATCGAGCACTTCGGCTACAGCAAGTTCGCTATGATCCAGCCGAACTCCGATGCTGGCGTTTCGATCAGCAACGTTGTGCATGAGTTCCTTGAGAAATATGACGACAAGATCAACGCCGAGCTTGTTGCCGAGGAGCTCTATGAAGATGGTACCGTTGATTTCTCCGCTGCGATCAACAAGTTCAATGAGGCTGGCGCAGAGATCATCTACACCACCGCTCCGTATTCCATCGTTGGCCCGCTGATGAACCAGTACAAGGCCATCAACCCGGACATCGTCTTCGTTCTGTCCTCCGGCGCTTTCTCGCAGGAACTGCTTGACCTCGCTGGTGAGAACGCGAACGGCTCCTACCTGCCGAACAGCTTCTTCGATCAGAGCTCGAATCCTGTGACCCAGGCTTTCGTTGAGTCCTTCAGCGCGGCTTATGGTTCCAACCCCAACACCTTTGCGGCGCAGTGCTATGATGCTGCGAATATGATCTTCACCGCGATTGAGGCTGGCCAGAGCGATGCTCGCGAGGACATCAAGAACAACCTCTATGAAGTAAGTGTTGACGGCGCTGCTGGTAAAACTCAGTTCGACGAGAACGGCGACTGCCCGAAAGAGCAGGTCTGCCTGCAGATCGTTGACGGCGCCTGGACCGAGGTTCCGGACGTTATCCTGCCTGTTACCGAGTGGGAAGCTTCTCTGGCTGCTTAATCAGACAGAGCTTTAAAGAGTAACTTGTAATGCGAATGATCCCCGGCATAGTCCCCATTGTTATGTCGGGGATCATTCTCTGAAAGCCCCAAAACTGTATGGAGGTGATTTGAGGTGATCGCTCAGCAACTGGTTTACGGCGTCATCCTCGGAATGGTCTACGCCCTGCTTGCGGTCGGCTATTCCCTTGTCTTTGGTATCCTGCGTTTGCTGAACATGTCGCATGGTTCCGTTTATGCGTTTGGTGCGCATATGGCACTTATGGCGGTGACTCTCACATGGGGTCTTCCCGCTGCGTTTATCTTTACGATTGTGGCAACAGGTGTTTTGAACGTTGTCATCAACAATGTGGTGCTTGCGCCGCTGCGTGCACGCAATGCGCCCAACATCACCCTGCTGATCTCGGTTACGGGTGTTTCCTACATAATCCAGAACGGCTTGATGCTCACTTTCGGCAGCACACGTATGCCGTTCCCCAAAATCTTTGATTATGGCAATATCACGATCGGCGGAGTCACGATCACCAGCACCCAGCTGTCCATCCTGATCGTTACGCTGCTTCTGTTTGCGATTCTGTTCCTGATTACCAACTGCACCAAGATGGGTCTTGCGATGCGCTGCTCTTCCCAGAACCCGAAAGCAGCCAATCTGGTTGGTATCGACGTTCGCAAGGTCGTTACTTTTACATTCTTCCTCAGCGGCATGAGCGCGGCGGTTGCCGGTTACATGATCGCTGGTTACTACGAGATGGTGTATTTCACAATGGGTACGGCGGCCGGCCTTAAGGCGTTCGCGGCGGCGGTTCTCGGCGGTATCGGTGTTCTGTACGGCTCGGTTGCGGGCGGTGTGATCGTCGGTATTGCGGAGGCAATGGCCACGACATTCCTGGGCAGCAACTACGCTGAAGCCTCTGCATACGTCATCCTGTTCCTCGTTCTGCTTCTCAAGCCCTCGGGCCTGTTCGGCAAGGACAACCTTGAGAAGGTTTAAGGAGGGAAACAAATAATGAAATCGATTGTTTCGACTGCCTCGAACTTTATGCATAAAAACAAGCTCTGGCTGCTGCTGGCGATCATTGCCGTGCTGGTAATTCTGCCTTTCTTTGGCCTGAGCTCCTACCTGATCCGCGTCCTGTGCATGATCGCTACTTACAGCATTCTGGCCCTGAGCCTGAACCTCATCACCGGATTTATGGGTCAAACCTCAATGGGTCACGCAGCGCTTTACTGCATCGGTGCTTATGCCGGCGCGCTGTTTTCGACCCGTCTGGGCACCAACTTCTGGATCAGCCTTATCGCCGCGATCGTTGTCGGCGCTTTGGCGGGTGCTTTTGAGGGCTTCGTTACTATGAACCTCTCCGGTTCTTACATGACCGTTACAACCCTCGCTTTTGCGCAGGTTGTCACCATGGTTGCGCAGAACTGGACCTCGCTGACCAACGGACCGCTCGGTATTAAGAGCATTCCGCGTCCGACCTTCTTCGGCATTGAGCTGACCACCAACAACGGCGGTCTTTACTGGCTGGTTCTGGCTTTCCTGATTCTGACGGTTCTGTTTGTCACCGCGATCATCAACTCCAAGATGGGCCGCGCGGTTATCGCGATCAAGGAAGACGAGCTTGCTGCCAAGCTGATGGGCATTGAGACCAAGCGTTACCGCATTGCGGTTGTTGCGATTGCCGGCGCGCTTGCAGGCGTCGCAGGCTGCTACTATGCGCACATGAGCCGCTATGTTGACCCGAAGGTCTTCAGCTTCGATATTTCGATGACCATCCTGACCATCGTTATCTTCGGCGGTCTGGCTTCTATCCCGGGTTCTATCCTGGGCGCGATCATCATGGTCGCCTTCCCGGAAGCTCTTCAGTTCCTGTCCGAGTACCGCTTCCTGGTTTATGGCTTTATCCTTGTTATCATGATGCGTTTCCGTCCGCAGGGCGTTCTCGGCGGCCTGAGCAAGCAGCCGTACAAGCTGCCCGCGGGGGTAAAATCCAAGGCGCGGGAAGCCGCAGCCCAGGCAAAGGAGGCGTGAGTTATGGCATTGCTTGAAGTAAATGAAATTACCAAAGTGTTCGGCGGTCTGACCGCTGTCGACAAGGTCAGCTTTAAAGTTGAGCCGGGCGAAATCGTCAGCATCATCGGCCCGAACGGCGCCGGCAAAACCACGATTTTCAACATGCTCACCGGCGTGTATAAAGTGGACAACGGCTCGATCAATTTTGACGGCAAGGCGATCCACAACACTTCTCCGCAGCACATTGTCCATGCCGGAATCGCGCGTACGTTCCAGAATATCCGCCTGTTCCCGAACATGCGTGTTATCGAGAACGTCATGATCGGCAATCACATCAATACAAAATACGGTTTTCTGGATGAAGTTTTCCGTACCCCGCGCTTCAGAAAGGGAGAGCGTGAGTGCGCGCAGAAAGCCATTGATATCCTGGAGTCGCTGGACCTCGGAGACCAGATCGACAACTATGCGAAGAACCTGCCTTACGGCATGCAGCGCAAGGTGGAAATTGCCCGTGCGATTGCAACAAACGCAAAGCTGATCATTCTGGACGAGCCGGCCGCGGGCATGAACCCGCAGGAGTCGGAGGAACTCATGGAGTTTATCCGTTCTCTGCGTGATAAGGGCCACACCATCCTGCTGATTGAGCACGACATGAACCTGGTCATGCAGATTTCCGACCGGATCTATGTTATCGAATACGGTAAGAAGATCGCCGAGGGCCTGCCCGCTGAGGTGGCGCACAATCCGCGCGTCATCACCGCGTATCTCGGAAGCGGAGGTATTTCCAAAGATGAAGAATAAACTGCTGGAACTGAAAGACGTTAACACTTATTACGGCAGCATCCATGCGCTGAAAGGCGTTTCGATGGAGATTTATGAGGGAGAGATCGTTACCCTGATCGGCTCCAACGGCGCGGGCAAAAGCACCACGCTCAGCTCCATTACCGGACTGACTCCGCCGCAGAGCGGCTCGATCATATTCGAGGGCAAAGACATTACCAAGGAAAAGTCGGCAAACATCATCAAGATGGGTATCGGCATTTCTCCGGAAGGACGTGAGGTTTTCCCGACCCTGACCGTTATGGAGAACCTTAAAGCGGGCGCTTATACCCGCACCAGCAAGACCGAGATCAAGGAATCGCTGGATCATGTGTTCGAGCTTTTCCCCCGTCTCCAGGAACGTAAAAAGCAGTATGCCGGTACCCTTTCAGGCGGTGAGCAGCAGATGCTGGCTATCGGCCGCGCCATGATGTGCAAGCCGAAGCTGCTGCTGCTGGACGAGCCGTCGCTGGGACTTGCGCCCAACCTTGTTGAGATGATCTTCAAGCTGATCATGCGTATCAACAAGACCGGTGTAACCGTCATGCTCATTGAGCAGAACGCAAATATGGCGCTTCAGATCTCTGACCGCGGCTATGTGCTTGAGACCGGTAAAGTTACCCTTTCCGGCCCGGCAGAGGATCTGCGCACCAATGATGAGGTCCGCAAGGCCTATCTCGGCAACGCCTAAGAGACTCCTGTACGGCCCACTTCTAATCACCTCTAAATAGCTCAAGGATAAGGGCACGATCGGGGAGCATCTGGTTTTCCGACCGTGCCCTTGTCTGACCGACAATCTGCACAGGATTTGTGCTATACTGAAGAAAAAACGAAGGAGCGAAGGCGATGCGTTATTATCTTGGAATCGACAACGGCGGAACCACCACAAAGGCAGCGCTGTATGACAAAAACGGAACCGAAATCTGCGTGGCGAGCCGCGCAACCGACATGATTGCGCCGCAGCCCAATTTCTGTGAACGCAATATGGACGACATGTGGGCGGCCAACTGCGAAGTTATCCGCGAGATCTTTGAGCGTTCCGGCGTTGATCCCGCCGAGGTTGCGGCGATTGCCTGCTGCGGACACGGCAAAGGACTTTATCTTTGGGGAAAAGATGACCGTCCGGTTATGAATGGTATCCTGTCGGCGGATAACCGCGCGTGGGAATATCCGGTGAAATGGGAAAAAGACGGCACGGCCAAAAAGCTTTATGAGTATACCTGCCAGAGCATTATGAGCTGTCAGCCGGTTGCGCTGCTGGCGTGGTTGCGGGATCATCGGCCGGAATTGGTCGATCAGGTCAAATACATCTTTGCCTGCAAGGACTATGTGCGTTTCCGTTTGACCGGAGAGGCTTACGCCGAAATGACCGATATTTCCGGCACAAACCTGCTGAATTTGCATACCAGGGAATATGATCCGCGCATCCTGGAGCTGCTCGGCCTGACTGCATTTGAGGGCTGCCTGCCCCCGCTGCGCAAGTCTTCCGACATCTGCGGTTATGTGACCGAAAGCGCGGCGGCGCAGACCGGTCTGCGTCCGGGTACTCCTGTTGCGGGCGGCATGTTTGATATCGACGCCTGCGCAATCGCGGTGGATGCCGCGGACACCAGCAAGATCTGCATGATCGCCGGTACCTGGAGCATTAACGAATATATCCGCCCGCAGCCGGTTCTGGACGGCTCTGTCCGCCTGAACTCGCTTTTCTGCGATCCCGCATATTACCTCATTGAAGAGAGCAGCCCGACTTCCGCCGGCAACAATCAGTGGTATATCAATAATCTGCTGCCGGAAGCGGCAAAAGAGGCGAAGGCGTCCGGAAAATCCATCTATGACGTGGCAAACGGATGGGTGGAGCCGATCTCGCCGGCAGAGTTCTGCCCGGTTTTTCTGCCGTTCATACTTGCAAGCAACGTGCATCCCAACGCGAAGGGAAGCTTTGTCGGCATAACAGCAAACCACACGCGCGCGCATATCACCCGCAGCGTGTATGAAGGCATTGCGTTCTGCCACCGTTATCATCTGGAACGGCTGCTGAAAAGCCGCACCGAGCCGGTCGACTGCATCCGCCTTGCAGGCGGCGTTGCGCACAGCCCGGTCTGGGTACAGATGTTTGCGGATATCTGCGGCATAGCGGTGCAGACTGCCGACGTCGGCGAGACCGGCGCGATGGGCTGTGCGATCACGGCGGCCGTTGCTGTCGGCGATTACGAAGATTATCACGCGGGCGCCAAGGGAATGGTCAAGCTCGGGAAACGAGTCGAGCCGCGCGCTGAATGGGTGCCTGTTTATAACGAAAAATACAAGCTTTACTGCAACGTGATCAACGCGCTGGATGGTGCATGGGACGGCATTCAGAACTTTATCGACGGTAAGCCGGTCTGATTGTGACGAAAGGGCTTGACGGCCCGCGTCAGTTGTGTGAAAATAAGCGGGCGGAGGGGGATTCCGCTCCGTCCGCCTATATTTTAAATGTGTGAAAGGAATGCAAAAGATGAACGAAAATCTGTACAAAAACTACGTCGCGATCCTCGCGAACGAGTTGTTCCCCGCGCTCGGGTGTACCGAGCCCATCGCTGTCGCGTATGCCGCTGCAAAGGCGCGCGAAACGCTGGGCGCTATGCCTGATGCAATCGACATCACATGCAGCGGTAATATCATCAAAAACGTCAAGGGCGTTACCGTCCCGACTTCGGGCGGCCTGAAGGGCATTGACGTTGCGACAGTGCTGGGCGTCGTCGGCGGACAGGCTGACAAAAAGCTGGAGGTTCTCAGCGGCGTAAACGACGAGCATCGCGCCAAAACCCGTGAACTGGTGGCTCAGGGACTTTGCAAGGTCCATCTCTGCGAGGGCGAAGAGAATCTGTACATCTATTGTGTTGTCCGTAAAGGCGAGGAAAGCGCAGCGGTTGAGATCAAGACCTATCACACCAACATCACCAAGATTGAGAAAAACGGCAAGGTAATCTTCTCCAAGGAAGACGAAAAGACGGCGGAAGTGACCGGCGACAAGTCGCTGCTCAATATGCGCGCGATCTATGACTTTGCCAACGAAGTCAAGATGGAGGATGTGCAGGAGATCATTGACCGCCAGATCGAGATGAACTCCGCCATTGCCGAGGAAGGCATCAAGAATAACTGGGGCGTGAATGTCGGCTCCCAGGTGCTGAAATATTATGGCAACGACGTTAAATTCCGCGCTGCGGCTTATGCTGCTGCCGGTTCGGACGCGCGTATGAGCGGCTGCGCCATGCCGGTTGTTATCAACTCCGGAAGTGGTAACCAGGGCATCACGGTAACCATGCCGGTCGTTGTTTATGCCAAAGAGCTGGGTGTTTCGCATGAGAAACTTGTGCGTGCGCTGGTGCTTGCCAACCTGATTTCGCTCAACCAGAAGCGCTACATTGGCAGCCTGTCCGCTTACTGCGGTGCGACCAGCGCCGGTGCGGCAGCCGGATGCGGTATTGCCTATCTGCATGACGAGAGCTTTGAGGTTATCT
Source organism: uncultured Clostridia bacterium (assembly GCA_944385925.1). Lineage (GTDB taxonomy): Bacteria > Bacillota > Clostridia > Oscillospirales > Ruminococcaceae > CALWZE01. The sequence continues at coordinate 2,259 of CALWZE010000041.1, read as the reverse complement.
GCAACACGGTCATCAACGCGATCGGAACCATTGGCGGCATGGTCTGCGACGGTGCGAAGCCGAGCTGCGCTTCCAAGATCCGCAGCGCTGTGGACGCCGGCATTATGGGTTATTGCCTGGCGAAAGACGGCTTTGTCTTTGCCTCCGGCGAGGGCATCGTTGAGGGCGACATCGAGCAGACCATTGCGAACGTCGGCCGTATGGGACGTGTTGGCATGGCGAGCACCGATATCGAGATTCTCAATATCATGATCGGCAAGTAATTCAACTGTTTTCTTTTGTCATTTCCGCAATAGGCCGGCCGCTTCTCGGCGGCCGGCCTGGTATAAAAAAATCGGCCGCCGAAAGGCGGCCGATCAGTCCCGGATCAGATTCGGGAAGCTTCAATTTTTTCCCGCAGGAAAGCGGAGGAGCGTTTGAGCGTTTCGGTAAAGTCGGGTTCACCGAGATACCAGAATTCGCCGGTAAACATACGGACGCCCATTTTCCAGAGCGCCTGGATGCAGGGGATGTACTCGGTGTGTCCATCGCCAAAATTGCGGTTGCGGTAAACGCCCGGTACGGTCTCTTTCAAATGTCCGGCAAAAATATGTCCGCGGCCGGATTCGATGTCCGCCACCAGATCATGACCATGTACGAGTGAAGCGTTTTTCAGGTTGCCGATATCGGGATAAACACCGAGATAGGGCGACTGAATCTCATTGACATAATGCATCGCTTTGCCGACGGTATCCATGAAAGGCGTTTCCATCGTCTCAAAGCCGAGGATCACGCCGCGCTTGGCGGCCATTTCGGTTCCTTTGGCGAGATTTTCCGCAAACCAGCGGCGGGTGTCCGCGTCGCCTTCTTCGTAATAAACGTCGTAACCGGCGAGCTGGATGATCCGCACGCCGATGTCGGAAGCGAGATCGACTGCTTTTTGCATGATTTCAAGAGAACGCGCGCGCACAGACGCATCATGAGAACCGAAGGGATACTTGCGGTGGCCGCTCAGGCACATTGTCTCAATCGGCGTACCGGTCGACGCGATGGCGCTGCGCAATTCAGCGCGCTGCTGCGCAGACCAGTCCAGACGGGCAAGCCGTGCGTCGCTTTCGTCGACGCTGATCTCGACCCGATCAAAGCCGCAGCGCTTTGCCGCGTCAAGCATTTCGGGCCAGCTCAGCCCGTCGGGCATCGCTTTTTCGTAAAGCCCTAACGAATAATCTTTCATACCTCTTTCCTTTCCGCATCCGCGCCGGCCGCCAAAGGCGAAAAGCGCGGGCAATCAGACGGCGCCGACCGCCGGCATCCTCTTGATTTCCGGAGGATTTGCAAATAGGCCGGTATCTTCTGCAACCGTTGTTTTCTGCTTTTAATCATACAGCATTTCGGTGATACAGTCAAATTTTCAGAGGTTGAAATATACAATAATTATGCATGCAATTGTAATAATTATTAATTTCAACATCTGTTCAGTTATTTCGCAGAAAAGGAGAATTCTATATGCTGGAACAGCTTAAACAAAGCGTGTATGAGGCCAACATGCTTTTGCCTAAATATGGGCTGATAACCTTTACCTGGGGCAACGTAAGCGGCGTAGACCGTGAAAAAGGGCTGATGGTCATCAAGCCGAGCGGCGTTGAATACGACCAGATGAAGCCGCAGGACATGGTCGTCGTTGACCTCGCGACAGGCAAAAAGGTTGAGGGAGATATGAAACCGTCTTCCGATACTGACACGCATCTTGAACTGTACAACAACTTCCCGAACATCGGCGGTGTGGTACACACCCACAGCCGCTGGGCGACCACCTTTGCGCAGGCGGGAATGGGTGTGCCGGCGCTTGGCACAACTCATGGGGATTATTTCTATGGGGAAATTCCCTGCACGAGATTGATGACCGACGAGGAGATCGGCGGAAAATATGAGCTGGAGACCGGAAAGGTGATCGTGGAGACCTTCCAGAACAAAAGCGCAGACGATATTCCCGCTGTTCTTGTGCACAGCCATGGTCCCTTCACCTGGGGAACCGACCCGCATAATGCGGTGCATAACGCGGTCGTGCTGGAAGAGCTCTGCTTTATGGCATGGCACAATCTCATGATGAACCCGGCTCTGCCCCCAATGCAGCAGAGTCTGCTGGACAAGCATTATCTGCGCAAACACGGCGCGAATGCTTATTACGGACAGTGAAATCAGGCGTGGCTATACTATAAGTATAGCATGATTGCGCTTTAACCCGCGCATGAAAACGTCAGAAATACATTAAAAAAGGAA
>CALWZE010000040.1 GCA_944385925.1 uncultured Clostridia bacterium | reverse complement strand
GGCCATATTCTTCATAACGCATGTAGGTTTTCGGATCGACCCCGATCCGGTCCGCGACCTCGCTCTGAAGCAGGGCGTGCCTGTAGCGGTACCACCGGAGCTTGTCCGCAATCTGCGTCATTTCCGATGGGTCTGAAAAGCGAAGATTGAATATCTGGGCATCCAGAAATTTTCTGGGAGTGAGCAGAGGAAAATGCAGAATGATCAGGGGGGATACTTCTATTGCATATGATATGTTGCGTATCATAATATACCTGTGTCCGCGCAAGTGACAGAAAACGCTCCATTTTTCGCAGCATGATGCGAAGTTTTCGTTCTCAAATTTCATTTGTTCCGTTAAGATAGTATAGCATTCTGGATACAGCGGGCAGCATAAGTGGCAAAACGCGTGCCCTTTTTAAAATTATAGGTGTCGACCGCTTTTATCAGTCCGATGGTGCCGATTGAGATCAAATCGTCCTGATCGCAGGGCGCGGAGTAATACTTCTTAATTACATGAACAACCAATCTGAGATTGTGCCGGATCAGTGAATCGCGGGCGCTGCGGTCGCCCGCTTCCATGCGCTCGAAACATTCCTGCTCTTCGCTTGCGCTTAAAGGGCGTGGAAAGCTGGAGGGCGTAAGCTGCAGAGTAAACAGCATGAAGTTCTGAAAAAAAGATAATATGGCATCGAATAACAAAGTGAAAACCCCCTTTCCATAAAGATATGATGCCGGAAAAGATTTTTTGACCGCTTTCGACTTTCTTTGAACAGCTTGAAGGCCGGAGCATACGGGCAAGCGGGCGAGCGAATAAGCGCACTCACCTGCTTTTCAGAGAATTTATAAAGAGATTCTGCACATGCCCGGACTCGATTCCATAGTATGAGGCAAATGCGTCGGGAGGGGTGCGTGTGTCTGTGGAACGATATGCCTTGCAGGCGCTGCTGGCAACCGGGTTCACATGGGGAATGACGGCATTGGGGGCGGGGGTGGTTTTCCTGTTCGGCCAGGTTCGGCAGAAGCTGCTGGATGCAATGCTGGGCATTTCAGCAGGGGTAATGCTTGCGGCTTCCTACTTCTCGCTGCTGGAACCGGCTGCGGAGATGGCCAGAGCGTTAAACAGGTCGGAGTGGCTGATTCTTCCGTCCGGGTTTGGATGCGGCGCCATGCTCTTTTGCGCCGCGGAGCATTTCTGGAAAAAAAGACTGATGAACCGTGTCAGCCAAAACGATAAACACAGAAGAGTAATTATGCTGATACTAGCAATTACGCTGCACAATATACCGGAGGGAATGGCGGTAGGGGTGGCGTTCGGCTCGCTTGCATATGGCCTGGAGGAATGTACGGCTGCCTCAGCGGCCATGCTTGCATTGGGAATCGGTCTTCAGAATTTCCCGGAAGGCGCAGCAGTGAGCCTGCCGCTGCTGCGGGAGGGAATCAGCCGGAAAAAAGCCTTTTTCTTCGGCCAGTTAAGCGCCGTGGTAGAGCCGATTTTTGGCTTTCTGGGCGCTCTGCTGGTAATCCGAATACGGTCGATTTTGCCGTTTCTCCTGAGCTTTGCAGCGGGCGCCATGGTTTTTGTTGTGGTGGAAGAGCTGCTTCCGGAAAGCAGGGGAAGAGAGGACGGGGGACTGTGGTCTTCCTTTATGGTTCTGTGCGGCTTTTTGGTGATGATGGTGATGGATCTGGCATTGGGATAAAAAAGCGGAGGGCCGATCTTGCGCAAAAAAGCACAGCGTATAGCGAAGACATGCCGTGGCTGTGTTTTTATTCGCGTTTCGGTTTTCAGGAACTGGGGAGAAAGGCGAGCTGTCTCAGAGATGCATTTTACATAAATTGCCCGATTAAAAAGGCACGCGGCTGAAATGGCGGGATGTTCTTGGGTTTGTATAATTTAGCAAAATGAGGACCCGGCGCTGCCGTGAAGAGCAAATGAGTTTTCTCTGCAAGCTTTGAGAAAAGCGAGAAGAGCTGTATAGAAATTTCCTTGTGCTATAATGGCTGAGTAATGCGCAAGCGCCCGTTTACAAATGGTGGGGCAAGGAAAAACGGCGCATTTCAAGCCTCCTTAGAAACTTTCTGGTAAAACACCTTTCCAAAGCTGACTCAATCTTCCAGCTTAGCCGAAGGAGCGGCTCTTTTGAAAAACAAACAAATGGTGCGAAAGAGTGCAGGGTGTTTTGGGGTTTGACAGGAGACAATTTTTAGGCCTGGCTGCGGCCGTTTCAGTCGGATGATTTTCGCAAAAATATGCAGTTTTTGAGCGGGCAGCGATTTGCTTTGACGCAAAAAAATCCCGAAGCGCATTTCGGTGCGCTTCGGGATTTTGTAATATTATTTTACGCAAAGGTTGCCATCCGGGCCGACATCCACTGTCAGCACCGTGCCCGGCAGCAGATCATCCGCGATGATCTTGCGGCCGATGAGGGTTTCAACCTGCTGCTGGATAAACCGTTTCAGCGGGCGCGCGCCGTAGACAGGGTCATAACCATGATCCACGATGTAGCTTTTTGCTGCTTCGGTAACCTCGCAATGCAGCTGACGGTCAGCAAGACGGGCATTAAGTGCGTCAATCTGCAAGACAACGATCTTGCTGATATTGTCCTTTGTCAGCGGCTTATAGAAGACAATTTCGTCAATTCGGTTGAGGAATTCCGGACGGAAAGAGCCTTTGAGCTGCTGCATGACGCTCTGACGCGCCGACTCGGTGATCTCGCCGTTTTGGTCGATGCCTTCCAGCAGGAAAGAAGAACCGATGTTGGAAGTCAGAATAATGATGGTGTTTTTGAAATCCACCGTGCGGCCCTGAGAATCGGTGATCCGTCCGTCGTCCAGAACCTGGAGCAGAATATTGAACACATCGGGATGCGCTTTTTCGATCTCATCAAACAGCACGACCGAGTAGGGTTTGCGGCGCACCGCCTCGGTGAGCTGGCCGCCCTCCTCGTAGCCGACATACCCCGGAGGCGCACCGATCAGACGGGATACCGAGTATTTCTCCATGTACTCGCTCATATCGATACGGACGATGTTCCGTTCATCGTCGAACATGCTCTGCGCAAGCGCCTTTGCAAGCTCGGTTTTGCCGACGCCGGTCGGTCCAAGGAAGAGGAAGGAACCAATCGGGCGATTGGGGTCCTTGATGCCGGCGCGGGAGCGGATGATCGCGTCGCAGACCCGCTCGACCGCTTCGTCCTGTCCCACGACACGCTTATGCAGGATTTCCGGCAGATGCAGCAGCTTGTCGCGCTCGCCTTCCATCAGTCTCGAGACCGGGATACCGGTCCAGCGTTCGACGATTCGGGCGATTTCCTCTTCGGTTACCTTGTCGCGCAGCAGGGTCTGTTTGCCGTCCATTGCCTGCGCGGCTTTTTCGCTTTCTTCCAGCTGCTTCTGGATCTTGGGCAGTTCGCCGTATTTCAGTTCGGCAGCCTTGTTCAGGTCGTATTCGCGCTCGGCCTTTTCGATCAGCGCGTTGACCGACTCCAACTGCTCGCGCAGCTTCTGTACCTTGCCAATGGATTCCTTTTCATTGTCCCACTGGGCCTTTTTGGCGTTGAAATCCGCCCGCATATCGGAAAGCTCTTTTTGGATGTCTTTAAGCCGCTCCTGCGAGAGGGCGTCTTTTTCTTTTTTAAGCGCCGCTTCTTCGATTTCCAGCTGAATGATTTTGCGCTGAATGACATCCAGCTCGGTCGGCATCGAGTCGATCTCTGTGCGGATCATCGCGCAGGCTTCATCGATCAGGTCGATGGCCTTATCGGGCAGGAACCGGTCGGTAATATACCGGTTGGAAAGGGTAGCGGCGGCAATGATCGCGCCGTCGGTGATCTTTACGCCGTGATAGACCGAGTAGCGGTCTTTCAAACCACGCAGAATCGCGATAGTGTCTTCTACCGTCGGCTCGTTGACCATGACCGGCTGGAACCGCCGCTCAAGCGCAGGGTCCTTTTCGATGTATTGCCGGTACTCGTCCAGCGTTGTCGCGCCGATGCAGTGCAGCTCGCCGCGGGCAAGCATAGGCTTGAGCAGGTTGCCGGCGTCCATTGCGCCGTCGGTTTTGCCGGCGCCGACAATGGTATGCAGCTCATCGATAAACATGATGATGCGGCCTTCGCTCTTCTTGACTTCGGCCAGCACCGCCTTGAGACGTTCCTCAAACTCGCCGCGGAATTTGGCGCCCGCGATCAGCGCGCCCATATCCAGTGAAAAGATGGTTTTATCACGCAGGCTTGCGGGCACATCGCCGCGGACAATACGCTGTGCGAGCCCTTCAGCGATCGCCGTTTTGCCGACGCCCGGTTCGCCGATCAGGACCGGGTTGTTCTTGGTTTTACGGGACAAAATACGGATGACATTGCGAATCTCGTCGTCCCGCCCGATAATCGGGTCCAGTTTCTGTTTGCGGGCGCGGTCTACCAGATCATCACCGTACTTTTTCAGCGCGTCGTAGGTTTCCTCAGGGGTATCGCTGGTTACCCGCTGATTGCCGCGTACACTGGCAAGCGCGCTGAGCACCTTATCTTTCGTTACGCCGAATTTGCGGAACAGCTCGCCGACTGCCCGACTGGGTTCGGAAACCATTGCGAGAAGCAGGTGCTCTACCGACACATAGTCGTCTTTCATGTGGTCGGCTGTTTTTTCCGCCTCTACAAGCATTCTGTCCACATCGGCGGAAACGTAAATTTTGTCCATCTCACGCGCCGATCCGCTGACCCGCGGCAGATCGTTGACAAGACGCCTTGCTTCGGCCTCAACCGCTTCGGCGGAAAATCCCATTTTGACAAAAAGCTGGGGAATAAGGCCGTTTTCCTGGGTCAGAAGGGCCAGAAGAAGGTGCTGTTGTTCCAGCATCTGGTTGCTGTTTTCGGTCGCATAGTTCTGTGCGCTCTGGATTGCCTCCAGAGATTTTTGGGTATATTTATTTGCATTCATAGTAATTGCCTCCTCGCTATCGGGGATTCTACAGAATATCTTGGCTTTATTTTTTTCCTTTCTGCGCATATGATACAGGCTGATTATGAACAAAATTAAGATAAACTATGAACGAAATGTTAATTTTTAGCACTCTAAATGCTGGAGTGCTAATATTTTCTTAAGGTTAACTTTTCGGCTTTTGAAATTAATCTGCAAAATGGGCAACAGCACTTGAAATTGGGAAAAATGTGTAGTAATATATATTTAGCACTCAAATAATAAGAGTGCTAAATCTGCGTTTTGGAGGGCTGAAGATGGCAAAAAAACAGTTTAAAACAGAATCCAAACGGATCATGGATTTGATGATCAATTCTATTTATACAAATAAGGAGATCTTTTTGCGGGAACTGATCTCCAACGCGTCGGACGCAATCGACAAGCTTTATTTCCGCTCGCTGACCGATGACAGTGTCGGCATGGCCCGCTCGGACTTTAAGATCCGGCTGTCCGCTGACAAGGCGGCGCGTACTCTGACGGTGTCGGATAATGGCGTCGGTATGACAAGGGAGGAACTGGACAACAACCTCGGCACGATCGCACGCAGCGGATCGCTTGAGTTCGTCAATAACCTGGAGCAGGGAAAGGAAAACGACATTGATATTATCGGCCAGTTCGGCGTTGGCTTTTATTCCGCGTTCATGGTGGCGGACAAGGTCACGGTGATCAGCCGCGCTTTTGGCGCAGAGCAGGCGTATAAGTGGGAGTCTGCGGGCGCGGACGGTTACACGATTACCGAAGCCCAGAAAGATGGGCATGGCACCGACATTATCCTGCATATCAAACCGAACGCACAGGAGGAGGAGTACGACGAATTCCTCGACCAGTACCGTTTGCAGGGCCTGATCAAGCGGTATTCGGATTATATCCGCTATCCGATCGTCATGCAGATGACCCAGAGCCGCAAAAAAGAAGACAGCGAAGAGTATGAGAGCTATACCGAGGACAAGACCCTCAACAGCATGGTTCCGCTTTGGAAACGCAATAAAAAGGAAATCAAACAGGAAGATTACGAAAGCTTTTATAAAGAAAAGTTTTATGATTACGAAAAACCTTTGCGGGTGATCCATCAGCAGGCGGAGGGTACGACCAGTTTCCAGGCGCTGTTGTTTGTGCCTGGCCGGGCGGATTTCAATTTCTATTCCAAGGATTTCCAGCGCGGATTGGAGCTCTACTCCTCAGGCGTGAAGATCATGGATAAGTGCGCCGACCTGCTGCCGGAGTATTTCGGATTTATTAAGGGCGTTGTGGACAGCGAGGACCTGTCTTTGAATATTTCCCGTGAGATGCTGCAGCACGACCGTCAGCTCAAAGTCATTGCCAATGCGCTGGAAAAGCGGATCAAAAAAGAGCTTGCCGAGATGCTGGAAAAAGACCGCGAGAATTATGAGAAGTTCTGGAAGGCGTTTGGCCTTTCGCTCAAATTCGGAATCTATCGCGCCTACGGCATGAACAAAGAAGAATTGCAGGATCTTCTGCTGTTCCGCCGCGCGAGCGACGGCAAACCGGTCACCTTGCGGGAATACCGCGACGCGATGCCGGCAGAGCAGAAGTATATCTATTATGCTGCGGGTGAGAACGCGGATAAACTCGCGCTGCTGCCGCAGTGTGAGCTGGTGCGTGATAAAGGCTACGACATTCTTTTCCTGACCGACGAGGTGGACGAGTTCCTGATGCAGCTGCTGCAAAAGTACGATGAGAAGGAGTTCCGCTCGGTGTCCAGCGGCGACCTCGGCCTTGAGAGCGAGCAGGAAAAGAGCGAAATTGAAGAAAAGGCGAAGGAGAACAAGCCGCTGTTTGACTTTATGAAGGAATGTCTTGGAGACAAGGTCGCCGAAGTGACCTTGTCGGCGCGGCTCAAGACCCACCCGGTTTGTCTTTCCAGCAAAGGCGCGCTGTCCATTGAGATGGAAAAGGTGCTCAACAGCATGCCGAATCCGGACAAGGTAAAGGCCGAACGGGTGCTGGAAATTAACGGGGATCATCCCATCTTTGAAACGCTCAAAAATCTGTACGAAACCGATAAGGAGAAAATCAAAACCTACAGCGAACTTCTTTACGACCAGGCCCTGCTTATCGAAGGACTCTCAATTGAGGACCCGGTGAAGTTCTCCAATGCGGTTTGCGCGTTGATGAAATAATAGAGTCGCTTTGACAGCTGCCTCTGAGGACGTCAGACCTTTTATAAAGAGACCGGGCCGAGCGAACCGACAAAAGAAACAGGGGACTGCCTGCGCGTCAGCGCAGGCAGTCCCCTTGTGTTGCTGCTGCTTTAGCACAACGACAACCCCCAGCTATGCTGGGGAGAGTAAAAAGAATTATATAGTGAAAAAACCTTCTGGTAGAATGGAGGTTGCGGTCGGCCAACTGCAATAACAATCACCAGGAGGTTTTTTCGATGAAAGAAAAAGATATTGGAAATTTGCAGCATACGACATGGAGGTGTCAATACCATATCGTATT
>CALWZE010000039.1 GCA_944385925.1 uncultured Clostridia bacterium | reverse complement strand
ATCGAACCCTATCCCAATCGATGGACGCATCATCTTCTGCTGCATGATTCGGCAGATCTGGATGAGGAACTGTTCTGCTGGATCGATCGCTCCCGCGCCTTCAAACAGGAATGCCTGCGCCGCCGCAGAAAACAGCCAGCCGACAAAAACTAAACCGCCTGTTTCCAGGCGGTTTTTCTGTTTGTTCTATTGCGCATGGGACAGCCGTCGGCCCCGCCTGCAAAAATGTCCCGCAAGAACCCTCATCGAAAACCGGCTTGCCGTTTGCGGACATTGAAGCAGCGGCGCAAACAGGGTGAGAATCCGTGCATTTTGAGACGCGTGCCGGCATCAGGCTGATTGCTCCAAAATGCCGTTTACTCTGTGCGTTATCTTCTGATGGTTTTGCGGCGTCTGCCTGCCAAGGTCAGCAACTGCTCAGCCCTCTTGCGCATTTTCGCAGTTTTCCCGAACGATTCTTCTGACCGTTTCTCCCCATTTTTCCGGCTCTTCCTTAATGGGGGAATGCGCCGACTCTTCAAACCAGATCCATTCCTTATGCGGCGCCTCAAGAGACTCGAACCAGCGCCGGGCAATCGGGATCGGCGTGTTCTGGTCATGCCTGCCCTCGGTCAGATAGACCGGGACCGCGAGGCTGGGAGCGATCCGGAACAAATCGTGATCTACCACCTCATCCCACAGGGCGCGCAGGCTGAAAAACGCGCCTTCGGAATACTGCTTAAGCTGGGTCAGGGAATATTCCGGCGTGCGCAGTAGCGGCAGAATCATCGAACGCATCAGGGATTCCTTTCCTTTATATGTACCGCCGCCGTATTTGGTCATGAGGTTGCGCTGGATCATCATGTCGTCCATGCTCTTATAGCGCCCGCGCACCGGCTCACCGATACGCGCAAGATCGCGCAGCGCCTTTTTATCCGCGCGCCGCTGCGCCTGTGCAAGCACAAAATCATAGGAGAGCGCCTCGTTCTCTTCCCCGTTCACAAACTGGCCCATACCGATATAAGCCCGAACCAGTTCCGGGTATTTTTTGGCCAGCAAAACACCGAGCAGAGAACCCCAGGAGTGGCCGACCACGAATACCTTGTCCTGCCCAAAGCGCTCGCACGCCCATTTCGCGACCGCCGCCGCGTCCTCCACCATCCGGTCAACGCTGAGCTCCTGTTCCTGCATTCCCTTGCGGTAGCTGAGTCCCGCGCCGCGCTGATCGTAGCAAAGTATGGTCACCGTATCGGTTAAAGCGGACTGGTCTTTAAGCACCCAGTGCCGGTCGCATACGCCGGGCCCGCCGTGCAGAAAGAGCAGCACAGGCCGCGTCGGATCATTGGAACGGACACGCAGATGGATCGAAGCGCCATCCAGCGCGAGCACCTTTTTTTCATCGATTGCATATTCCACAAAACCACTTCCTCTTTAACGCTTTAGAGCATTATAGCACGCACATCAGGCGGTTTCAACCGAAGGGCCGTTATTCTGGTTTTTTCTTTTTTATACGCAGCCAAATGGCACACTTTCAGATATATTTGCAGAATAATCGGCATACTGTCAGTATTTTATTCCTACAGCCGCATTATCTGGAAAGAAACTGCTTATAGGCTGTCGGCAGCGCGTATTCTCCCTCAAGCGCCTCCCTGTCCGCCCAGACAAAACGCTCGTCCTGTCTTGCGCAGAGAACATGGTATCCGGTTTGCCGCCAGATGACATGGGTAAAAATATGGCTGCGGTCTGCCATCCGGCTGATCTTCTGCGGACGGACTCCCCAATTTTCGGCCGCCAGCAGCGCCTGGCTCTCGTCCAGCGCGCCGTCCAGATCGGGCAGCGCCCAGAGACCCGCGAGCAGTCCTTTTGCGGCACGCCGGGTCAGGGCGATGCAGCCGTCACATTCCAGCAGGAACACCGTTTTAAGCTCGGTGCGCTTCGCCTTTTTTTCCGGCATAACAGGCAGGCGTTCCACTGCCTGCAGCCTTTGCGCCGCGCACACTTCGCGCGCCGGACAGCCATCGCAGCGCGGCGAACGCGGCACGCAAACAGTCGCCCCCAGTTCCATGAGCGCCTGGGTGAAATCGCCTCGTCCCTGCGCAGGATAAACCGCTTCAAGGCTGGCGGTAATCTCTTTTTTAAACTTTGGGTCGTCTATGGGGCGAAAATCGCCGGTAATCCTTGCAATGATCCGAAGTACGTTTCCGTCCACAGCCGCAGCAGCCCGTTCGAAACTGATTGAGGCGATGGCGCCGGCCGTGTAAGGTCCAATGCCGGGCAGTTTGCGGATCTCTTCAACCGTGTCCGGAAACTTTCCCGCATAATCTGTGAGGATGACCCGCGCGGCCTTTTGCAGATTGCGCGCGCGACTGTAATAGCCTAACCCCTCCCAAAGTTTCAGCAAGCGGTCTTCCGGCGTTTCGGCAAGCGCTTTAATATCCGGCAATTCCCGCAGGAATCGCTCGTAATAGCCGATAACCGCCTCTACTCTGGTCTGCTGCAGCATGATTTCGGAAATCCAAACCCGGTAAGGATCGGTGTTCTCCCGCCAGGGCAGAATGCGCGCATTTTCCCTGTACCACGGCAGCAGCAACTTGGGCAGCGCCCGGTATGCCTGCTCTTTTTCCATCTCGTTTTGCGGCAACTTCTTTTCCTCCCGCTTTTCTGCTTGTATCCTTGAAAGCATAGCATAGCGGCGGCCGGCTGTCGAGCCTTTCCTACTTCTCCTATGCCGCCATTTCTTTCCATAAAATCACGGCTTTTCTGCTGACGCCTTACAGCCTCATGGATTCCGGCGTCTGAAAGAGGGCTAAAAAGATCGTACCGTCAAACAAGCCCAGTCTTTGCGGATATTTTGCGTCGCTTACTTTCTGTATGGCAGAGCCAGTATTTTTTCGCAGTGCACAAGCCCGATTCGGTTTTGTATTTTTCTTGGTTTCGCCCTGAAATCAATACAGCTTTATCAGATATTTTTCGGTCTAACCGGAACCAGCTTGCATGAAAACGCACGATCAAGTCTACTCCTGAGCAGCGCGGTCTTTGCGCACGCTCAGAAAGGGCAAAACTTCCTTTCCGCTTTTTGGCTGCCATGAACATTCGCCTGCCGTTACTGCCGAACGCTTCTTTCCGCTTTTTGAGCACTTACACTTATCAGCCGGACTTTTAATCCAGGCGGCAGGACGCCGGGAATTTTCTTTAAAAGGGCGAAGCAAAAAAACGGCCGGTGGTCACACCGGCCGTTTTCCGTGCTTTGTTTAGAAGTCCACCTCTGTGTCGTAGTAGCAGCACTTGAGCAGCTTCTCCATCTCTTCCTGATTCGGCTGACGGGGGTTCGAGCCTGTGCAGGCGTCCGCAATCGCATTTTTTGCAATTTCCGGCAACCGCTCAAGGAAGACATTTTCCGGCACGAATCCGTTTTCTGTCGGATAGCTGTCCGCGCCATAATTTTTGATGCAGTGCGGAATATTCAGCGCATCGTTCATCTTTCTCAAATAGGCGATCAGCAGCTTTACCTTTTCCTCGTCCGAATTGCCGCCCAGATTCATAAAGTCGGCGATGACGCCGTAACGGCGGGCAGCTTCCAGATTCTTGGCGTTATAGGCGATTACCTTGGGCAGATACATCGCGTTCGCCGCGCCGTGAATGATGTGCGCGCCGCAGTCTGCAAATGCTGCGCCGGTCTTGTGCGCCATCGAGTGGACGATACCGAGCAGTGCGTTGGAGAACGCCATGCCCGCAAGGCACTGCGCGTTGTGCATGCTGTCCCGCTTCGCCATATCGCCGTTGTAGGAATCGACCAGATCGTTCTGGATCATCTTGATCGCAAACAGCGCAAGCGGGTCGGTGTAATCGCAATTTGCCGTTGAAACATAAGCCTCAATCGCGTGGGTCATGGCGTCCATACCGGTGTGCGCGACCAGCTTTTTCGGCATGGTCTCGGCAAGATCCGGGTCCACGATCGCCACATCCGGCGTAATTTCAAAGTCCGCAAGCGGGTATTTGATTCCCTTTGTATAGTCGGTGATTACCGAAAAGGCGGTTACTTCGGTTGCAGTGCCCGAAGTGGAGGAAATTGCGCAGAATTTCGCTTTTCCGCGCAGCTTGGGCAGCCCGAACACCTTGCACATATCCTCAAAAGTGGTTTCCGGGTGCTCATATTTGATCCACATCGCCTTAGCCGCGTCAATCGGCGAGCCGCCGCCCATCGCAACGATCCAGTCCGGCTGAAACTCCATCATAGCCTGCGCGCCGCGCATAACAGTGTCCACCGAAGGATCCGACTCGATTCCCTCAAAGACCTGCACTTCCATGCCGGCTTCCTTCAAATAGCCGACCGCCTTGTCCAGAAATCCGTTTCTCTTCATCGAGCCGCCGCCGACACAGACCATCGCACGCTTGCCCTCGAAAGTTTTGAGCGCCTCCAGCGCGCCCTTTCCATGATAAAGATCTCGCGGTAATGTAAATCTTGCCATATATCCTGTCCTCCCATACCTTTCAAAAATGGTTGATTGATTCTTCTGCACCAGGAGATTGTTAATCTCTTGACGATTTCATTCTACTCATTTGTCAAATATTTGTCAATTGAATGGACCGACGAAAAATGGACTAAAATAGGAGAAAAAACTATATATTGTTACACAATTAACAATTTCACATTATTAATCAGCCAGCGGTGCGGCTTTCTCTCTTTGGCTAGCTTCTTTTATAAAGCCGCGAAATAATAAACAAAAAGTATTATTCTGTTTTATTATCACTCTTTAACCTATTAATAAACCGTTATCCGCGCCGCGCGGCCGGGATGCCAATCCCACACAGCAAAAATACCGAAACCGATACTCTTTTGCCGGATACAGTTTCGCTGAATACAATCCTCTGCTTTTCTTATGTACTCAAGTCACAGTATAACGATCAATGCGCGTGCTATTCTAAAATAAAGAAAACGTTCAAGATGGGAGGCAGTTATGGGATTTTTGGACTTTTTTAAGCGCCCGGATATCAACGCCGGCGTGGAGCGTGCGGCACAGGACCCAAATGCTTTGCTGCTGGATGTGCGTGAACCGGACGAATATGCATATGGACATGTACCGGGCAGCCTTAATTATCCGCTCAGCAGTCTGGAAGAATTTCTGCCCGAGAAAGGACATCCGCTTTATGTCTATTGCCAGAGCGGTGCGCGCAGCGCCCGCGCCGCGTCCTTGCTGGCTGCACAGGGATATGAAGTAGAAAATATCGGCGGGATCATGGGATACCGCGGCAAATTGGAGAAGGGAAAATAAACAGATTATGAAAATTGTCATTGTTGGCGGCGTTGCAGGCGGCGCAACGGCGGCTGCCCGTCTTCGCCGGTTGGATGCAAAGGCTGAGATTCTGATTTTTGAGCGCACCGGGTATATCTCCTATGCAAACTGCGGCCTTCCATATTATATAGGCGGCGTGATCGAGGACCGGGAAGACCTGACTTTGCAAACACCGGAAAGCTTTTGGGCGCGCTTCCGCATCGAGGCACGTACGCACAGTGATGTCCTGTCCGTTGATCGGGCTGCGAAAACCGTTCGTGTCCGGGACCTGCGGGACGGGCGCGAATACACCGAGTCCTACGACAAACTTATTTTGTCTCCGGGCGCAAAAGCGGTCCGTCCCGACCTGCCCGGCATTGATCTTGATCAGGTATTTACCCTGCGCACAGTAGAAGACACCTTCCGAATTCGCGATTTTCTGGACGCAAACAAGCCGCGCCGCGCGGTCGTTATCGGCGGCGGGTTTATTGGCCTGGAAATGACCGAGAATCTGCTGCACGCCGGTGTCGAAACCACCCTGATCCAGCGCGGCGCGCACGTTATGCCGCCGCTTGATCCCGATATGGCCAGCGAAGTGCACGCTTATCTGCGCAAAAAAGGGGTGGACCTGCGGCTGAACACTTCTTTTACCGGTTTTGAAGCAGCGGAAAACGGGATTCGCGTCCTCCTCGAGAACGACTGTGCCATTGAAGCAGATCTTGCGATTCTCTCAATCGGCGTCGCTCCGGACAGCGCGCTCGCCCGGGAGGTGGGACTGCCGCTTGGTGCGAAAGGCTCGATTATCGTGGATGAGCACATGCGTACCGCCGACCCGGATATTTATGCGGTCGGGGACGCGGTGGAAATCCGCCGCCTGGTTCTGAACCGTCCCGCGCTGGTTTCGCTTGCCGGACCCGCCAACAAACAGGGCCGGATCGCCGCCGACAACATTTGCGGCCGTCAAAGCAGCTTCAAAGGTGCGCTCGGCTCCTCGGTTCTTAAACTGTTTGATATGACCATCGCCTCGACCGGGCTGAACGAAACCATGGCGCGCGCTGCGGGAATCGATTGCGACAAGGTGGTTACCTTTTCCGCTAACCATGCCACCTACTATCCCGGCGCGCGAAACATGACGATCAAAACTGTATTCGACCCGAAAAGCGGCCAAATCCTCGGCGCGCAGATTATCGGCTTCGACGGCGCGGACAAACGAATCGACGTTCTCGCAACCGCCATCCAGGCCGGGATGACCGGCGCCGACCTGGCGGAGCTTGATCTCGCCTATGCGCCGCCCTATTCCTCCGCCAAAGACCCGGTAAACATGGCAGGCTTCGTAATCGAAAATATTCGCGGCGGACTGGTCAAACAGTTCCACTGGGACGAAATTGCAGGTCTTGACTCCGCGAAAGTTACCCTTCTGGACGTGCGCACCGAGGAGGAGTATGCGCGCGGCTGTATTCCAGGCTTTATCAACATTCCGCTGGACAGCCTGCGGGAACGCATTCAGGAGCTTGATCCCGCAAAGCCCGTATATGTACACTGCTACAGCGGCCTGCGATCCTATGTCGCCTGCCGAATTCTTTCAGGCCATGGTTTTGACTGTTTCAACCTCAGCGGCGGCTATCGTTTTTACGATCAGAATATGCGCGACGCCGCTTTTGACGGCGATCCCCGTCACCCATGCGGCGTTCGCATTTAATTCATTGGCATAAAAACAGTTCTCACAAATTGGAAGATTCAGAGCTTTCTGAAAATTTTACAAGGGTAAAGCTTCAGACAGCGCAGCGTTCACCACTTTTTGTGAGTGCAAAGCCTTGAAACAGACAATCCACGATTGCGTACGCGTTTTCAATGGTTCCATTTAAAATTATTTTTCGTTTTTGCACAAATTGAATTTTTTCTGCGTCTGCTTTTTGGTTTCGAAAAGCAGACGCTTTTTTCTGTTTCTGTAAGTTCTTTATTTAATGAACCGATCCACGGACGCTTTTCTCATATCTTTTTAGTTTTTAGCGATGCCTGTGTTTCTTTAATCTTGGCTTTTATTCCAGAAATTCGACTTTTATCGAAGTCCATCTCTCTTTTCCTGCTTAATCAGTTATTTCTCTTTCGAAAAAAATTCCATAAATTTAA
>CALWZE010000038.1 GCA_944385925.1 uncultured Clostridia bacterium | reverse complement strand
CCTGTCTGCTATGGCATTAAACCTCAAGAGGATGGCTAAGGCCATCTTTTTTACAATATATTTGGATAAAGTGTGGGCTGAGACCATGATTTCTCAGCCTATATTTTATCTTTGTCAACAGGTCCAGAATTTTTCGTAAAAGATAAATAATGTAGGTTTGCAGGATGCAGAAAAAACACGGTCAACAAGTAGTCTGAAAAAATTGATTTTTTACATGATTATGGCCTAAACTAACTTTTGAGTTGCTGTAAATGAGGCTGGAGTAGCTCAAATCGGTGCTGAAAATGAATTGTTTTGAATAAAATAAAGCTGCTTTTATTTGAAATCAAACAGCTTTCGAAAAAAAACTGGAATTTACCAATTCTTTATAAAACTGTAATTGACAATTCCCGAAGAGCCGACTATAATAGTCAACTGGTTGATTATTAGCCGGTTTAATATTTTGCCCGGGAGGCAGAAATGGACGAACTAAAAGCGATCGCAATGACCGAGAACGCGGTTCGCAGGCTGCATATGCAGTGCTGCTATCAAACGGTAAAAAAATGGCATGAAGACGTGCATCCGGGACAGATAACCCTGTTATGCTCTATTCAGGATCGGCCTGGCTGTACCCAGAGTGAGCTTGCGCGCGAGCATGGAATCAGCTGTGCCTCGATTGGAATGTCGGTCAAGAGACTGGAAAAGGCGGGCTTTTTGATCAAGCGCGGCGACGAAAATGACCTTCGCGCCACCCATCTCGAATTAACCGAAAAGGGTGCTGCCTGTGCTCAAACGGCCAGAAAACAGCTGCAGCTTCTGGCTGCCGCGAGATTGCGCGGGTTCAGCGAGGAGGAGCTTCGCCAATATGAAGGTTTTTTGCGCCGTATAAGGCAGAATTTGCAGGATTATCTGGAGGAAGATAACGCATGAAATTGATCTTTAAATATATTCGCCCCTTTGCGGCGCTGGTCCTTTGCAGCATTGTGTTTCTTTTCGCACAGGCTTACTGCGACTTGAACTTGCCCAATATCATGAGCGATATAGTTAATGTGGGCATCCAGTCCGGCGGCATTACCGAGCAGACGCCAAAGGTGATTACCGAGCAGACGCCAAAGGTGATTACCGAGCAGGGGATGGAACTTGTCAGCAAATTTATGTCCCAGCAGGATGAGGAGCGTTTTAAAGCGCAGTATCAGCTTTCAGACGGCGTCTATCATCTTCGCGAGGATCTGGAACAGACCGAAGACGCGCTGTTTGCCAATGCGTGTGCAGCGATTGTCAGCTATATGGGCGAGCTGCGCGAAAATGCAGGCGGACAGGGTGCGGTGCAAACGGAAAACGGATCTGAAACGCAGATAAATGCGCAAACGCTGTATGAAATTTTGCTGCCGGTTCTGCGCAATACGCCGGGCAAATTGGACAGCTATGCAGGTGAAGAGGGAGATGCGCAGAGCGAAGCGGTTCAGTCACAATATGCCCGGGCGTTTATCCGGCTGTTCTATCAGGATGCGGGACTGGACACGGTTGCCATACAGCGCAGCTACATTTTTGCCACTGGTGCAAAGATGCTGGGCTACGCGCTTCTTGCCGGCGCGGCAGCGGTTGCGGTTGGATTTTGTGCTTCGCGGGTTGGCGCCGGGCTTTCCCGCAACCTCCGGCATGACATATTTGCAAAGGTCGAGAGCTTTTCAAACGCTGAGTTTAATAAGTTCTCCACCGCTTCGCTGATTACGCGCACTACGAACGACGTAACGCAGGTGCAGATGCTGACCATCATGGGGCTTCGTCTCATGCTTTACGCGCCGATTATGGGTATTGGCGGCGTTGTAATGGCGCTGCGTAAAAGTCCGTCGCTGAGCTGGATCATCGGATTGGCGGTGCTGACGCTGGTATTGTTTGTCGGAATGATGTTTCGGGTGGCAGTGCCGAAATTCAATATTCTCCAAAAACTAATCGACCGGCTGAACCTTGTCAGCCGGGAAAATCTCAACGGCATGATGGTAATCCGCGCTTTTGGAAATCAGAAACATGAAGAAGCGCGCTTTGACAAAGCAAACCAGGACCTTACCTATACGCAGAGATTTGTACAGCGCACTTTGTCGCTTATGCTCCCCTTTATGAGCCTGCTGATGAATCTGGTTACAGTTGCGATCATATGGGTGGGCGCAGATGCGATTTCCCGTTCTGCGCTGCAAATAGGCGACATGATGGCATTTATGCAATATGCAATGCACATCATCATGTCCTTCCTGATGATCTCGGTTATGTTTATCATGGTTCCGCGCGCCGCGGTATCGGCCACCCGCATCAATGAGGTGCTGGATACGCGCAATCAGATTCTTGACCCGGCGCAGCCCAGAGAACTGCCTGCGGTCAAAGGCGGACGCACCATTGTGTTCGATCATGTCAGCTTTCGGTATGATCACGCTGAGGATGATGTGCTTACGGACATTTGCTTTACTGCAAAGCCGGGACAAACAACTGCGTTCATCGGTTCGACAGGTTCGGGAAAATCTACCGTGATTAATCTGATACCCAGGTTTTACGATGTTACCAGCGGCAGCATAAGAATTGACGGTGTGGATATCCGCGACATTGCACAGAAAGCACTGCGGGACGAAATTGGTTATATTCCGCAAAAGGGCGTCCTTTTTGGCGGAACTGTCCGTTCTAACGTGAGCTTTGCGGACGAAAATACAGAAGAAGAAACGATTCAGCAGGCAATTGACATTGCGCAGGCGCGAGAATTTGTTGATAAGCTTGAGGGCGGCGTGGACGCGCCCATTGCGCAGGGCGGCGATAATGTGAGCGGCGGTCAGAAGCAGCGCCTTTCAATCGCGCGTGCACTGGCGAAGAAAGCGCCGATCTATATTTTTGACGACAGCTTTTCTGCACTTGATTTTAAAACAGACGCGGCGCTGCGCCGTGCGCTGGCCAAATCAACCGACGGCGCAACGGTCCTTATTGTC
>CALWZE010000037.1 GCA_944385925.1 uncultured Clostridia bacterium | reverse complement strand
AAATGAAAGTCGTACTTTTACAGGATATTAAGGGAACAGGAAAAAAAGATGAGCTGGTCGAGGTCTCAGACGGTTACGGGCGCAACTATCTGCTTGCCCGCAAACTGGCGGTTCCCGCGACAAACAGCGCAATCAATGAGGTGAATACCAAGGCCATGGCCAAGGAGCACCATAAGCAGGTCGAGCTGGACAATGCAAAAGAGCTCGCCGCAAAGATTGACGGAAAAACCTATGTCATTCATGCCAAAGCGGGCAGCGGCGACCGCCTGTTCGGTTCGGTGACCGCAAAAGAAATCTCCGCTGAAATCAAGCGCGTAAGCGGCTGCGAAGTGGATAAGCGTAAAATTGTGCTGGAGAGAGACATCAAAGCATTTGGTACATATAATGTTCCGGTCAAAATTCATCCCGGCGTGAGCGCGAAAATTGTTGTTGAGGTTGTCAGCGAGTAATCTGACGGCCGCGTGAGGAACAGCGCATGGCAAATGAAAAATACGGTGTATCGCTCGAGGCGATGGGTATTAATCTGCCCTACAGCATCGAGGCCGAGCAGGCGGTGATCGGCGCGATCCTTGTGGACAGCAAGGTCATCGACGAGCTTGGCGGCAAGCTTTTGCCGGAATATTTTTATTCAAAACAGAATGCTGCGATCTTCAGCGAGATGCTGCTGATGAGCAGCACGGCGAAGCCGATTGATTTCGTGACGGTGCTCGACGCGGTGAACGCGGCGGGCGTCTTTGCGTCCGAAGAGGATGCAAAGGTTTATCTGTACAACCTGACCGAAACGGTTCCCGCTATCTCCAATGCAAATACCTATGCAGAGATCATTTATCAGAAATACCTGACCCGTACACTGATCAAAGCCTGCAAGGAAGTTATTGACAACACAGCGGACGGACAGGAAAACGCTTCGACACTGATCGATTTTGCGGAACAGAAAATTTTTGAGATCCGCAACGGCCGGGAAAGCTCAGAGATGTGGAAGGTCGATTCGGTCATCATGGACGTAATCGATACCCTGAATAAGATGTCCGGTCCTGATCGGGAAAAGTATCTTGGTTTGCCGACCGGTTATCCGATTCTGGACAAAACCCTGACCGGCCTCAACCGTTCCGACCTGATTATCCTGGCGGCGCGGCCCGGCGTGGGTAAAACCAGCTTTGCGCTTAACCTCGCGACCAATGTGACGATGAAGCGGCCGGAGCTTGGCGTCGCAATCTTTTCGCTGGAGATGACCAAACAGCAGCTTGTTCAGAGAATGCTCAGCAGTCTTTCCGGCGTTGAGTCGCATGTGTTCCGAACCGGAGAGGTTGCTACCGATCAGTGGAGCAGTATTGCCGAGGCAACAAGCCGCTTGTCCAAGACAAACATTTTCATCGACGACACGAGCGGCATTTCTGTAGCGGAAATCAAATCCAAATGCCGCCGAATCCGCAACCTCGGTCTTGTCGTAGTGGACTATCTGCAGTTGATGAGCAGCAACAAGCGCAACGAGTCCCGCGTGAACGAGGTTTCGGAAATCACGCGCAGCTTCAAAATCATGGCTAAAGAGCTTGATGTTCCGATTATTCTGCTTTCTCAGCTCAGCCGCGATAACGAAAAACAGCAGCGCAGGCCGAAGCTTTCCGACCTTCGCGATTCCGGGTCCATCGAGCAGGATGCGGACATCGTTCTGTTCCTGCACAGGGAAGGCGACCTTAATGATACCGATATGGAGGAAATCCACGAGGTCTCGCTGATTGTTGCCAAAAACCGTCATGGCGAAACGACCAGAATTGATATGCACTGGGATGGCAGACTTACACGCTTTACCGTCCTGGAAACCTCTAGAGACGATGATTGAGGCGGTGCGGCGCGCAATCGCGCATTTTGATCTGATCCATCCGGGGGATAAAATATTGGTCGCTGTTTCGGGCGGCGCCGATTCCACAGCGCTGCTTTGCGCATTGCTTGCTTTGCGCGGAGAACTGGGGATTGCGTCGCTGCGCGCCTGCCATTTCAATCATGGGCTGCGCGGCGAAAACAGCGATTCGGATGAAGTTTTTGTGCGGGCACTGTGTCGGGAAAAGGGCGTCGAGCTTTATGTCGAAAACGGCCGGATGAAGCATTTGGAGAAACCAAAAGGGGATAGCATTGAAAGCTGGGCGCGCAAACTGCGCTATGATTTTTTTGAGCGAGCAGCCCGGCAGGATGAACTGGTCGCATTGGCGCATAATAAAAACGACTGTGTGGAAAGCGCACTTTTTCATCTTGCGCGCGGCACGGGAATTCGAGGTCTGCGGGGGATTCCTGCGCGGCGCGGACCTTTTATTCGTCCGCTGATTGAGGCGACGCGGGAGCAGATTGAGCGGTACTGTATGCAGAACCATCTGAATTACTGTACTGATGAGACCAATCTGGACGTTAAATTTGCCCGAAACAGAATTCGCAGAAATATCCTGCCGGAATTGCAAATGATAAACGGGCAGGCGGTCAATAATATTTACAGACTGTGCGAGACGGCCCGCCAGACGGACGCGTATTTTGAGCGGCAAACGGATGCGCTGCTGGAAGCGTCTCGGCAGGCCGACGGATTTTCCGCAACGGTTTTGCGGCAGGCGGACCCGCTGATTGTGCGCTGGACACTGAAAAAACTGTTGGAGTCGGTTATACTCAATGTCAGCGAGGATGCGGTAAAGCGTGCACAGGAGGTTTTGTTCGATCGTGCCGTGCGTACCGAACTGACTTCGGGCCTGTATTTCGCAAAGCGCGGCGATCATGTTTTTTTCTTTCGGGAGAAAAAAGAAAGCTGTGCTGATCTTGACGAAGCGCAAACGGCTCTGCAAAGCGGGGAAAACCGCTTGCCAAACGGTGCGAAGTTCACCGCGCATTTTCAGAATCTCGGAGAAGAGAGAGAAAAAATCCTGCAAAAAGGGTTAAATAATTCCGCGGATTGTGCTAAAATAGTCGGGAAACTGGTTTTCCGTACCCGCCGGGCAGGCGACAGCTACTGTCCCTTGCGGCGCGGGATGACCAAAACTTTAAAAAAGTTGTTTAATGAAGCGAAAATCCCGCCGGAGCAGCGCGCAAATATTCCGGTTGTTTGTGATGAGGCCGGTATTGTGTGGGTGCAGGGCTTCGGCATATGTAAACGTGTGGCTGTCAATCAGGAAACAGAAAGAATCGTCAGTTTTTATTGATTCAGGGGGAGAATACAATGCATAACGATGTACTCAAGGTGTTGATTTCGGAAGAGGAGATCGCTGCCAAGGTTAAAGAGCTCGGCCAGAAGATTACCGAGGATTATAAAGGCAAAACGCCGATTGTCGTAAGCGTGCTGAAAGGATCGGTGGTGTTTGTCGCAGATCTGATTCGTGCGATGGACGTAGACTTGCAGATTGATTTTATGGTTGTCTCCAGCTTTGCAGGCGGTACGGTAAGTACTGGCGCCGTCAAAATCCTTAAGGATATTGACAATACCATTGAAGGACGCGATGTCCTGATCGTTGAGGATATTCTGGACAGCGGAATTACGCTTGAGTATATTAAAGGAATCATGAACGGAAGAAAGGCGAACAGCATCCGCATCGCGACGCTGCTGGATAAGCCGGCGCGCAGAAAATCCAGCATTATTCCGGATTACGTTGGATTTGTTGTCCCGGATGAGTTTGTCGTTGGTTACGGGCTGGATTATGCGGAGAAATATCGCAATCTTCCCTATATCGGCGTTCTTAAGCCCTGTGTATATTCCAAAAAAGACGCGGAGGCTTTGGCCAACCAGAAGTAAGCTATTAATTCTAAACCGCCGGATGGCGTAGAAACGGAAACAAACAGATGCAAAACAAAGGTGGTAGGGGCAGAGGAATGTCTCTGATCTTCATCGCGGCGATGCTCGTGATGTTGCTGATGATGTTCCGGATGTCCGATGCACAAACTGAGCAGTATTCCCAGCTGCTGGATCAGTTCAAAAACAACAACGTAACTGCTTTTGAACTGAATCTGGGAAGCGGAAAGCTGACCTACAAGCTTAAAACAGACAAGCAGGATGCTCCGCTTCACGAGTATACTGTTCCAAGTGTGGAAATCTTTTATGATGATGTCCACGAGCTTGTGGAGGAATACAACGATCAGAACCCGGACCAGCAGATTGTCTACAACTATCTGCCTGCTTCGAACTGGGGCGCGATTGTTTTGTCCTATCTGCCGGTACTTCTCATTATCGGCGCGGTCGTTTTGTTCTACTATATGATGAGTCAGCAGGGCGGCGGCAAGATCGGCAGCATTGGCAAGGCACGCACCCGGACGCCTGAAGCGGATGGGCGCAAGGCAACTTTTGAGGATGTTGCGGGCGCGGACGAGGAAAAAGAGGAACTCAGCGAAATAGTTGAGTATCTGCGCAACCCCTCGCGCTTCAATGCGCTCGGCGCGAAAATTCCTAAAGGCGTGCTGCTGGTCGGCCCTCCTGGAACAGGTAAGACCCTTCTTGCAAGAGCTGTCGCCGGCGAGGCGGGGGTTCCGTTTTACTCTATTTCCGGTTCCGACTTTGTTGAGCTGTATGTCGGTGTCGGTGCATCCCGTGTGCGCGATCTGTTCGACAAAGCGAAGCGCACCCGTCCGAGCATTATTTTTATTGACGAGATCGATGCGGTTGGACGTCAGCGCGGCGCCGGCCTTGGCGGCGGCCATGACGAGCGCGAGCAGACCCTTAACCAGCTGCTTGTTGAGATGGACGGCTTTACCGGCAATGACGGCGTTATCGTGATGGCGGCGACTAACCGTGCCGATATTCTGGACCATGCACTGCTGCGTCCGGGCCGTTTTGACCGCAGTGTTTATGTCGGTTATCCCGACGTTAAGGGCCGTGAGGAAATCCTTAAAGTCCATTCCCGTGGCAAGCCCATGGGCCCGGATGTTGATCTGAAAACAATTGCGAAGAGCACGCCGGGATTTACCGGCGCGGATCTCGAAAACCTGCTGAACGAGGCGGCGCTTCTTGCAGCGCGCAAAAACCGCAAGGCGATCGTTGAAGCGGATATTGAAGAAGCAAGCATCAAGGTCATCGCCGGACCGGAGAAAAAGTCCCGCGTTGTCTCTGAAAAGAAAAAGAAAATTGTTGCGTACCACGAGGCAGGTCACGCAATCGCGACCTATTATGCGCAGCCCGACCAGCCGGTGCACCAGATCTCGATTGTCCCGCGCGGCATGATGGGCGGATTTACCATGTCCCTGCCTGAGGAAGAGCCGGGTCTGACCAGCCGCAGCGATATGCATAACGAAATCGTGTCGCTGCTTGGCGGCCGGGTGGCTGAAATGCTTATTTTCAGCGACGTCACGACCGGTGCGTCCAACGACCTCGAGCGCGCGACCAGTACGGCGCACAGCATGGTGACTAAGTACGGTTTTTCCGACCAGTTGGGTCCGGTTGTATATGGAACCCATGACGAGGTGTTCCTCGGACGTGACTTTACCCAGTCCCGCAACTATTCCGAACAGGTGGCAAGCGAGATAGATGCCGAGATTCGTGCAATCATCGACCAGTGCTACGACGAGTGCGTAGAGCTGCTCAAGGAGCATATGGATCAGCTCAAACTGGTTGCTGAGCGCCTGTATCAGGTTGAAAAGATCGATGGAGAGGAATTCAAACGCCTGATGAATGGCGAGGCGCTGCCTGAAACGCAGTCGGATGCGCCTGAAATCGCGGTAAAAGCGAAGAGTTTCCCGGAAATGGCACAGGAACAGATGGACGCCCCCGAGGAGGCGATGAGCGCTTCCTCTTTGCCCGAACCCGAGGATGCAGAGCGGATGAATTCCGACCAAAAGCCCGAATAAGGGTGGAGAAGGACAACAGAATCGGTGTTCTCGCGGTTTTTTCCCGTGAGAACACCTTTGTTGTGTCAGCTTTCTTCCTGCAATCGGATGGTCAGGCTCCATGGGAGAGCGGCATAAAAATCAAGGAGTGAATCGATTGGCGGCAAAAAAACAGAAATATGATAACGAAAGCATTTCCTCTCTGAAAGGTGCGGACCGCGTTCGCAAACGGCCTGCAGTCATTTTTGGCTCGGACGGCCTGGAAGGGTGCGAGCATTCAATTTTTGAAATTATCTCCAACTCGCTGGATGAAGCGAGAGAGGGGTTTGGCAAAAAAATAATTATAACCCGTTACCTTGACCATTCGATCGAAGTCGAGGATTTTGGCCGGGGCATTCCGGTTGATTATAATAATAAGGAGCAGGAATATAACTGGAAACTGCTCTTCTGCGAAATGTACGCGGGTGGTAAATACGACAATAATTCGGGGAGCACCTATGAGTTTTCACTCGGCCTGAATGGATTGGGTCTGTGCGCGACCCAGTATGCCTCTGAGTTTATGGACGTTGAAATCTACCGGGATGGCTTCCGCTTCTTTATCCAGTTCCGCGAGGGCAACCCGGTGGGAGATATGCTGAAAGAACCGGCGAACCGCAAACAGACCGGCAGCCGCATTCATTGGCGTCCTGATCTCAAGGTATTTACCGATATTAATGTGCCCGATGAATATTTCAGGGACGTGCTGCGCCGTCAGGCCGTGGTCAACGGCGGTGTGCTTTTTGTGTATCGCAATGAAACAGCGCCCGGGAAATTCGAAACGGCAGAGTTTTTATATGAAAACGGCATCACGCAGTATGTCGGGGAGCTGGCCGGTGAGGAAACGCTGACGCCCATTCAATATATCGAGGCGGAGAGAACCGGCCGCGATCGTGAGGATCTGCCGGAATATAAAGTGAAAATGTCCTTCGCGTTCTGTTTTTCCAACAAGACGCAGGCGCTGGAGTATTACCACAACAGCAGCTGGCTGGAGCATGGCGGCTCGCCGGATAAAGCGGTGCGCGCGGCTTTCCGCGCACAGATCGACGCGCTGCTCAAGGACCGCAAGCTTTACAAAAAAGACGAGAAGGGGATTACTTTTGAGGATGTCGAGGACTGTCTGGTACTGGTGTCCTCCTCCTTTTCCACCTCGACAAGCTATGAAAACCAGACCAAAAAGGCAATTACAAATAAGTTTATTGCGCAGGCAATGACCGATTTCCTAAAGCACAGTCTGGAAATCTATTTCATTGAAAATCGAATCGACGCGGACAAGATTGCGAATCAGGTTCTGATCAACAAGCGAAGCCGTGAAAACGCTGAAAAGACCAGGCTGAACCTGAAAAAGACCCTGCAAAGCGCGCCGGATATGCTCAACCGGGTACAAAAGTTCGTGGATTGCCGGACCAAGGACGTCAGCCGCCGCGAAGTCTATATCGTGGAGGGAGATTCGGCACTGGGGTCCTGCAAGCAGGGCAGAGACGCAGAATTTCAGGCGATTATTCCGATTCGCGGCAAGATACTGAACTGTCTGAAAGCGGATTATGACAAAATCTTCAAGAATGAAATTATCACCGATCTTTTGAAGGTCCTGGGGTGCGGCGTAGAGGTCAAGACCAAGGCGAACAAGGATTTGTCTAATTTTGATCTTGAGAATCTGCGCTGGAACAAGGTGATTATCTGCACCGATGCGGACGTGGATGGTTTTCAGATCAGGACGCTGGTGCTGACCATGCTGTACCGGCTTACCCCGACCCTGATCGAAAAGGGATTTGTGTATATCGCCGAGTCCCCGCTTTTTGAAATCACCACCAAGGCAAAAACCTATTTCGCCTATACCGAACAGGAAAAGAGCGAAATACTCAAAAAGATCGAAGGCCAGAAATTCACCATCCAGCGTTCAAAAGGACTGGGCGAGAACGAAGCGGATATGATGTGGATGACGACCATGAATCCCGCCACACGCAGGCTGATCCGGGTAACCCCGGACGACGTGGAGCAAACGGCCTACATGTTTGATCTGCTGCTCGGCGACAATCTTGCAGGGCGCAAAGAATACATTTCGCAGCATGGCGTGGAATATATGGATGAACTGGACGTGAGCTGAGCATAGAATACCCAAGGAGCGGAATAGAATGGCGAAAAAGAAAGAGACGGTTGTGCGCCACGACGCACAAATCGGCGAGAATGTAGAGATATCCGGCGCGGGAACGACGGTTGAAACCCCGATTGTCGATACCCTGCGGCAGAACTATATGCCCTACGCAATGAGCGTAATTGTATCCCGTGCGCTGCCTGAGATCGACGGCTTCAAGCCCTCGCATCGGAAGCTGCTGTACACGATGTATCTCATGGGGCTGCTCACCGGCGCGCGGACCAAGTCGGCAAACGTTGTCGGCCAGACCATGAAGCTCAATCCGCACGGCGACGCCGCGATTTATGAGACGATGGTCCGTCTTGCCCGCGGAAACGAGAGCCTGCTGCACCCTTATGTCGATTCCAAGGGCAATTTCGGCAAGGCCTACAGCCGGGATATGGCCTATGCGGCTTCCCGATATACCGAGGTGAAGCTTGCCGAAATCAGCGGGCAGCTGTTTGCGGATATTTCCAAAGATACAGTGGACTTTGTGGACAACTACGACAACACCATGAAGGAGCCGACTTTGCTGCCGGCGACCTTTCCGACCATACTTGTCAACGCCAACATCGGCATTGCGGTCGGCATGGCGAGCGCGATCTGCCCGTTCAATCTGGCTGAAGTCTGCGAGACCACGGTTGCGCTGCTCAAAAATCCCGAGCACGACCTGATGTCCACCCTCAAGGCTCCGGACTTTCCGGGCGGCGGCGAACTGCTGTATGACCCGCGGGCGATCAGGCAGATTTACGAGACGGGACGCGGTTCGGTCAGGGTACGCTGCCGTTACGTATACATCAAGGAAAACAACAGCATTGAGATCACCGAAATCCCTTCCTCGACCACCATTGAGGCGATTATGGATAAGATTGCCGAGCAGGTCAAGGCGGGAAAGATCCGTGAACTCAGCGACATGCGGGACGAGACGGACCTGAAAGGTCTGCGGCTTACGCTGGATCTCAAGCGCGGACAGGACCCTGAAAAGCTGATGCAGAAGCTTTTCAAGCTTACGCCGCTTGAGGACAGTTATGCCTGCAATTTTACGGTGCTTATCGGCGGGATGCCGAGGCTGCTGGGCGTGCGGGAAATACTCAATGAGTGGATCGGTTTCCGCCGCGAATGTGTTCGCCGCAGAACAGCCTATGACCTCAAGGGCAAGGAGGAGCGTCTGCATCTGCTCAACGGCCTTGCCAAAATTTTGCTGGATATCGACAAGGCGGTCGAGATTATCCGCAAAACCGAGGAAGAAAAGGAAGTCGTCCCCAACCTGATGATTGGTTTCGCGATAGACGAGATACAGGCAAATTATATTGCGGAGATCAAGCTGCGTCAGCTTAACCGTGAATATATCCTCAACCGCACTGCGGAGATCGATAAGCTGCGGCAGGAAATCGAGGAATTGCGCGGCGTTTTGGCCGACCAGAAGAAAATTGACCGCATCATTATGTCCGAGCAGGCTGAGGTCGCCAAAAAATTTGCACAGCCCCGGCGGACCAGCATCCAATATGAGGCAGTCGGCGAATACGAGGAGGAAGCTGAGAGTATTCCCGATTATCCTGTTTCTGTTTTTTATACAGCGGAGGGATATTTCAAAAAAATCACGCCGCAGTCTTTGCGCATGAGCGGAGAACAGAAGCTTAAGGAAAATGACCGGATCGTATTTAGCCAGGAATGCAAAAACGATGCGCACCTGCTGTTTTTCACCAACCAGCGTCAGGTCTATAAAGCGCGCGCGAATGACTTTGAGGATGGAAAAGCCAGCCTGATCGGCGATTTTGTTGCTTCGAAACTCGAGATGGCAGAAGGGGAATTCCCGATTGCAATCGCGGTTACAGAGGACTACAGCGGGCACATTCTGTTCTTTTATGACAACGGTAAGGTGGCAAAAGTTCCGATGAAATCCTTTGAAACCAAACTCAACCGTAAAAAGCTTGCAAACGCCTATTGCGCGAAGGCCGAACTTGTGCGCGCGGTGGTCGTTTTGCAGGACAGGGAATTTGCAGTTTACTCAAACGGCGGACGGATGCTCCTGGTCAACACCGCGCTTGTGCCTGTTAAACAGGCGAAGGATACGCTCGGTGTCCAGGTTATGACCCTTAAAAAGAACGGAAAAGTTGAAAAAGTGGTCGAAGCGGATGGATTGGAGCTCGCAGATCCGCATCGCTACCGCACACGTAATTTGCCTGCGGCGGGCGCGATTCTGCGTGAAGAGGATATTGCGGAGCAGACGAGCCTGCTTTGATGGCAGGAAATGCTTTATTGTGCTGAAAAACAGTTGCTTTTTGGCTTTAGGTGTGGTATCATCTTAATGTTGTAACTCTGATGGAGGTAAAAGCATGAGCACTCTTGAAATTGTTGCCGGCAGCCTGTTGATTCTCGCGTGCATCTTCACGGTTGTGGTGGTGTCGCTCCAGAATAATAAGGGCGGCGGCATGTCGAGCGTTATCATGGGCGGCGAAGGCACAACTGTGCGCGGCCGTTCAAGAGACCGTGACGCGAAGCTTGCGAACATCACCAAGATCCTTGCGGTGGTTCTGTTTGTTGCAACCTTTGTCGTCAGCTTTATCGCAATGTCTGCGAATAAATAAGAGAAAAAAGGACAGCAGGCGCTCAATATGAGCGCCTGCTGTTTTTTTGTTGTCGTCTGTTTGCTTAAGCATAAGGATATCCCCGATTCTGCCGGGGGTATAATAAAGTTTCAGCTTCAAGAATTGAGCAAAACGAGAAAAATCAGCGACTTCATGGAGGTCACAAAGTTGAACTTGGAAAGCAACGCCTGTTTCCGGGCTGACGTTCAAGCATTGCAAGAGGAAATGACTCAATGCCTTTTAAGCGGTTTGCGGGTATGAAGCCTTTTAGGGACTTACATAAGCTCCCGGCTTAGCCGGGGATGATAACAAAATAGCCAGTGGTGGAGATGACTTCCTGCCCTGTAAAAAAGGTTCATGCGGAGCGGATAAAAGCGACGTATCGACCAAAAAACTCAGCCTTGCGCAAAACACACTGAAAAAATACCGATTTTGCGCTGTTTATAAAGGCTCAGTTTTTTTAGAAGGGATTAATTTCAAAAACAGAAGCCTAAATCTGCAGCGGACAGAATATCCTGTAAAGGAGAAAGGCGGTGTGCAAAAATCAACTGGACATATGTAGTTTTGGGGCTGTTAGTGATAGCCTATTTGCTGATGGTGCGGAAATGCCGCCGTCCGCTGCGTGATTCCTTCTATGCGGCACTCGGCGGTGTCGCCACATTGGCCGCGGTCAATCTTTTCAGCGGTGTAACACTGGTCGGGATTCCCGTCAATCTGGTTACGGTAGGGTGCTCCGCGCTTCTTGGCGCTTGCGGTACGGTGCTGATGCTCCTTATTCGCCTGCTTAGTGTGATCCTGCGTTGACATAACATGGGATTTACAGGAAATTGCCTTAAAGATTGCCGGGGAAAACGTTTATTCGGATAACAGCGGCAAATTCTATCAGGATGCCGGAAAATTGTCTGTTCGCCTTTTCGTGTATGGAAAAAGCCTTGGCATCCGGCGGCAGGCAAGAGAAAAAGGAACGGCGCTGACCGTTCCTTTTTCATATATGCGACCAGACCTGTAAGCCGAGTTCTGTATTGGATGACAATCTATCTGCGCCGTAAGTCGCCATACGGCTTATAGCCACGCTCTTGAACATCGCCGGGCCGGCTCAAGCGTTCAGTTCGGTGTTGCTCCGAATAGGGTTTGCAGGGCCGCACAGTCGCCTGTGCGCCGGTGAGCTCTTACCTCGCCTTTCCATCCTTACCCGTATGAAACGGGCGGTATATCTCTGTTGCACTGTCCCTGAGGTTACCCTCGGCTGCCGTTAACAGCTATTCTGCCCTGTGGAGCTCGGACTTTCCTCACATCCCCAAAGGATGCGCTGCCATCTGGTCTGCTCGCCGCATAAGTATAGCATATTCTTCCGCAAATGTAAAACAGTGCAAATAGAACGGCATGCAGTGCGAATACTAATAGACAGAACAAAACGGCAGGCAGGGAGGGAGAAAATGAAATTTGATCGGCTCAGGCTGTGGACAGTCGGCGCAGCCGCGGCGCTTTTGCTGGCGGCTGCCTTAAACGTTGACCGTGTTCTGGAGATTTTTCTGTTTGTGGCCGACATCACCCGGCCGCTGGCGTTTGGCGTTCTGATCGCGCTTGCACTGGACGGGCCTGTAGATGGGTTTCAAAAGCTGCTGCATCCGAAAGGGGAGGGAAAAAGCAGGACAACTGCCGTTGTTATTGCGATTGCAGCGGTCTGCACAATCGCAATCGGCGCATGCTATATCGTTTTGCCGAACCTTGTCCAAAGCGTGGAGCGGCTGGCTGCACGCGCGCCGTATTATGCTGCGGAAATTACAAGAAGCGTCGAGGAGTTCTGCCGTAAGATTGGAATTGAATCTAAAAGCGGGTATTCGCTTCTTGCGGATGACAGTATTCAAAATTATGCCTCTGCCGTTGCGCTGACCTTGATGGATATTGCCGGAAGTCTGGTGCGCTTTTCTCTAGCGGCGGTTTTTGCTGTCTACCTTCTGATACGTAAGGAAAAAATCTGCCTGTTTCTTGATCGGGTCAATCGCGCGTTTACATCCAGCCCAATATGCGCTAAAATATACCGGTATACAATTGATTTCGCGCGCACCTTCAAGCGCTTTGTCAACGGCCAGGTCATCGAGGGGATCATCCTCGGATCGCTTTGCTTTGCAGGCATGCTGATTATCCGGCTGCCCTATGCCGCGCTGATCAGCGTGTTGATTGCCTTAACCAGCCTGATCCCTGTAATTGGGGCCTATATCGGCGCCGTGCCGGCTGTTCTGCTGTTGTTGCTGGAAAATCCGATTCAGGCGCTGATTTTTCTGGTTTTTCTGGTCGCGCTGCAGCAGTTCGAGGGTTCGGTGATCTATCCGAAAGTGGTTGGCGAGGCAATCGGGCTGGATGGTTTGCTTGTCTTTGCCGGCGTGACGCTGGGAGCCGGGATTGGCGGTATTACCGGGGTCGTTCTTGGCGTCCCGCTGACCGCCGTGATATCCAGGGCCGTGCTGTCCGGAATCGAGAAAAAAGAACAGGAAACGGGGAAACAGTAAAATGAGAGCTAGCGGCATTCTGATGCCGGTATTCAGCCTGCCTTCCCTTTACGGCATCGGCTGTTTTGGCAAAGACGCTTATGGATTCGTGGACTTTTTGCAAAAAGCCGGCCAGCGGTACTGGCAGATTCTTCCGATGGGACCGACGGGATATGGGGAATCCCCCTATCAGTCCTATTCCGGCACGGCCGGCAATCCGCTTTTTATTGATGTGGAACTGCTTATGTTCGACGGCCTGGTGCAGTTCGATGAGTGCAGGGAGTACTGCGGCGCTTTTGAGGAAAGCCGGATTGATTATGAACGGGTCCGCGCGTCCAGAGAAAAGATTTTGCGTGCAGCGGCGTCAAGATTTGACTTTTCAAAACCGGAGTATCTTTCTTTTTGCGAAAATAATCGTGGGTGGCTGGAGGATTATGCCGCCTTTATGAGCATCAAGGCAAGCCTGGGCGGCGCCGCGCTTTGGGATTGGCCTGAGCAGCTGCAAAATCCGCGCTCGGAGGCATGCGCGGAATTCCGGCGTTCTCACCAAAAGGAAATTGATTTTCATAAAATGCTGCAATACCTGTTTTACAGTCAGTGGTTTGCGCTGAAACGCTGCGCAAATAAGCATGGTGTGCAGATTATAGGCGATATCCCGATTTACGTTTCCCGGGACAGCAGTGATTTTTGGGCGTTCCCCGAGCTTTTCATGTTGGATGAAAAGGGAAATCCGAGCTTTGTTGCCGGTTGTCCGCCCGACTATTTTTCCAAGGACGGCCAGCTTTGGGGAAACCCGCTCTATGATTGGGAGTATCATGAGAAAACCGGCTTTGCCTGGTGGAAGAACCGGCTTGCGTTTAATGCATCGATCTGCGACGTTGTTCGGATCGATCATTTCCGGGGCCTGCATGATTTTTGGGCGGTGCCGGCAGGTGACAAAACGGCCGCCGGCGGGCACTGGATGCCGGGCCCCGACAGAAAACTAATCGACGAGCTGCGCCGCGCCATGCCGCAGCTGCGCTTGATTGCGGAAGATCTGGGCAAACAGAGCGACGCCGTACAGGCGCTTTTGGAATACAGCGGATTTCCCGGCATGGCGGTATTGCAGTTTGCTTTTGACGGTAGCCCGAACAACCCGTATCTGCCATACAATCTGAAAAGAAACACGGTTGCATATACGGCGACCCATGACAACGCAACAACGGCGGAATGGTGCAGAAATGATCCGTCGGCGGCAGCCAGAGCGGCAGAATATCTCCGCGCGGAAGATGAGCGGGAAACGGTGGAGCGAATGGTGGACGCAGTGCTTTTCAGCGTTGCGGACACCGCCATCATTCCACTTTTTGACTGGCTTGGACTTGATGCCGCGTATCGAATCAACACACCGTCAACGCTTGGGGACAATTGGAATACCCGGATACCTTATCGCCTGATAGATGATGGGCTGGCGCAAAAAATTTACCGGCGCACTGCGTGCAGCGGTCGCTTGCCGGACAGTCACTGGAACGGGGACTGACAGCGAGTCAAATTGTCGCCGTAAAAACGTTTGAGCCTTATGCGATCGAATCAAAAATATATCATAGAAAAACCTGCTGCCTGCAAATCGTGGACAGCAGGCTTTTTGTCTTTGCGGCGCAGACGTTATAGCAAAATTATCCAATAAAAGTAAGTTTGGGAAAAGGGACGGATGGATTTCGCTGCCGAAGCCATTTTTTCTGGACATCTGAAGAGCATCCGGCAATCCTGATCGGTGAAACAGAACCGCAGTATTGCTGAGGCTATTAAGACGGTCGAAAGTTATGATTTGTAAAATGCGTTCCCTAAGACGCAAAAATCAATTGATTTTCAGAAAACGAAAAAATGTATAAGAGGGGGCGCAGTATTAAAACAATGATATCTACAAGAAAAACAGGTAAATGTGTCATCATATGTGCAAAACAACTTTGGATCATTCACCTTTGGCGCTATCCTATATAGCAAACTTCTCTCCTTCTATGATACTTCGTAGTCTCGGATTGATTTGAGAGAAAAGTGCAAAAGCAGCGCCGCAGGAGAATGCAGACGCCTTGAGAGGGTTTAATTCCCCAAAAGCGGAATATAATTGGATATATTTGTTTTTAAAGCGGGGTAAGAGTGATGCTTTTTTCTGAAATTCGCGAAAAAGAGGTCGTGTGCCTGGAAAGCGGCGCTCGCTTGGGGCTGATTGATGATTTTGAGTTTGACCCGCAGACAGCGTCCATTCAGCGCTTTGTGATCTACGGAAGAAACGAGATGCTGGGCTTGGGCGCAAGGTTGGAAGACGTGACGGTCGAATGGCGCGATGTGGAAAAAATTGGCACAGACATTATTTTAGTCAAAAATGCGAAAGAAGCGCCCGCAAAACCGCGAAAAAAAGGCTTTCTCGGCCTTTGATACAAAATTTCAGCGGATAATTCTGCGCAAAATTTAGTGTTTACCCCCTTGTAAAGCACTATATCTGGTGATATTATAGACTGCGTTAGGAAAAAATGAGGGGGGAAGCTCATGGCTATCAAGGATATTGGAAAAAATGCGCTTGCTGTTTTGAATAAGCGCTATCTTGCGAAAGATGAAAACGGAAATGTGGTTGAATCGGTGGAGCAGATGTTCCGCAGAGTCGCGGATGCGGTTGCCTCCGCCGATAAGAATTATGACGAGAACGCAGATCTTCGGGCAACCAGCGATCGCTTTTATGATCTGATGACAAGTCTGCGCTTTTTGCCGAACTCGCCGACCCTTATGAACGCAGGTCGTCCGCTCGGCCAGCTTTCCGCATGCTTTGTGCTGCCGGTTGAGGACAGCATGGAGGCAATCTTTGACTCGGTCAAAAATGCCGCGCTGATTCATAAGTCCGGCGGCGGCACAGGTTTTTCCTTCTCCAGAATCCGGCAGAAGGGCGCGACCGTTAAATCAACCGGCGGCGTTGCAAGCGGACCGGTCAGCTTTATGAAGGTGTTCAATACCGCGACCGAAGCGGTCAAGCAGGGCGGCACGCGCCGCGGCGCCAATATGGGAATTCTGCGCATTGACCACCCGGATATTCTTGAATTCATCAATTGCAAAGCGGATAATTCGGATATCACAAACTTTAATATAAGCGTCGGGATCACCGAGGCTTTCATGCAGGCGGTTGAGAATCACAGCGATTACGATTTGATCGACCCCAAAAGCAAGCTGGTTGTCGGTCATCTGAGCGCCGAAAAAGTATTTGACATGATCGTCGATTCCGCTTGGCGCAACGGTGAGCCGGGCATCGTTTTTCTGGACAGGCTGAACCGTGACAATGTGATTCCCACGCAGGGCGAAATTGAGAGCACCAATCCCTGCGGTGAGCAGCCGCTTCTGCCTTATGAGAGCTGCAACCTCGGGTCGATCAACCTGGTGAATATGCTTAAGCCGACGGAAAACGGCGGGTATGCTTTTGACTATGAGCTGCTTGGCCGGACGGTGGATGACGCCGTGCACTTCCTGGATAACGTGATCGATATCAACAACTATCCTTTGGAGAAAATCGCTGAGGTCACCCGCGCTTCCCGAAAGATCGGTCTGGGTGTAATGGGCTGGGCGGATACGCTGCTCTTGATGGGAATTCCCTATAACTCCGAGCAGGGCGTTCAGCTCGCTGAGCGGATCATGTCTTTCATCAACAGCACCGGCCATGCGGCAAGCGTGCGTCTTGCGCAGAAGCGCGGCGTATTCCCGCTTTTCTCGGTCAGCACACTGAAAGACGGGGAGCCGATGCGCAACGCGACTGTCACGACCATTGCGCCGACAGGGACTCTTTCCATTATTGGCGGTTGCTCCTCCGGCGTCGAACCGGTGTTTGCGTACGTCTATATCCGAAACATTATGGACGGCAC
Source organism: uncultured Clostridia bacterium (assembly GCA_944385925.1). Lineage (GTDB taxonomy): Bacteria > Bacillota > Clostridia > Oscillospirales > Ruminococcaceae > CALWZE01. The sequence goes on along the minus strand of CALWZE010000037.1, from coordinate 24,286 downwards.
CGAGATGATCGAGGTTAACCCGATTTTGATGCGCAAGCTGAAAGAACGCGGCCTTTACAGCGAAGAGCTGATGAAAAAGATCGCGCGGGAGGGAACGGTTGCGCATTGTGAGGAACTGCCGGAAGAGATTCGCCGTGTCTTTGTCTGTGCTCATGATATACAGCCGGCTTATCATACAAAAATGCAGGCAGCATTTCAGCGGCACACGGATAATGCCGTGTCCAAGACAGTCAACTTCCCGCGGACTGCGACGCGCGAAGAGGTTCGCGAGGTATACATGCTTGCCTATAAGGAAGGCTGCAAGGGCGTGACCATATATCGTGACGGAAGCCGCGACATGCAGGTGCTCAACATCGGCGAGGTAAAAGGAAAAAACGCGCAGCCGCAGCAGCCTGCCGCGCCCGTTTCGGCACCCACAGCGCCTTATGGTGCGATTGAGCCGCGTCCGCGTCCCGCAATCACCCGCGGATTTACCGAAAAGATGAAAATCGGCTGCGGAACGCTCTATATTACCGCAAACTACGACGAAAACGGCATCTGCGAAGTCTTTACCAGCACGGGTAAGGCCGGCGGCTGCCCAAGCCAGAGCGAGGCGACAGCGCGTCTTGCCTCGATTGCACTTCGCAGCGGCATTTCGGTCAGCGAAGTTTACGATCAGCTCAAGGGAATTCGCTGCCCGTCAACAATCCGCCAGCAGGGGATGAGCTGCACTTCCTGTCCGGACGCGATTGCCAAGGTCATTATGAAGGTCTCCAAGTTTATTGAGAGCGAGAAGAATAACGGCCATGCGACGCCGGAACCTTTCTGCACGGATCCTGTGCAGAAAAAGAAAAAAGAGGAAGTCAAAATTCCTGCCACTGCCGGTGAAATCCACAGCTGCCCGGAATGCGGCAGTCCGGTTGAACATGAGGGCGGATGCGTTATCTGCCGTTCCTGCGGGTTTTCCAAGTGCGGCTAAAAAGTAAGCGGAAAGAGAGACTGTAAATTTTTATCCTCTTTGCATTTTGGCTTCGCTTATACTTAACTGATTTATAAACTTCTGGAATCAAATTTGAGCCTTCTGCAAATCTTGCAGGAGGCTCAACTGTATGTAGTGGATGAAAAATATCCTGACAGAGCTCGGAAGAAGGCGGACTCGCCTTGCAATTTGAAATAATCAGAAAAGTCAAAAAAGTCGGAACAAAATCCGTGTGTTCAATTACAAAAGGAGACTGTGCAACAACACAGTCTCCTTTTGTATCCATGCGCTCTTTTCGCTTGCGCTGCTTATAAAACCATTCTTTGTTTATATCTCATATCCGCAATAAATAATGCAGAAAACTGGCTGGACGCAGATTTTCCTTCACATTTAAAAGGTTAAATACACGTACGCGAGCAGTATAACGACCACGTTTGACACTATGAACACACATGAGCAAAAATATTTAACTGAGTTACCCTCGAACCTTTTGAATCAACGCCTTTGCTTCATCCTTTTTTAGCACTTTGCCATAGGAAACGACTTTACCATCTACGACCAGTGCAGGAGTAGTCATCACGCCATAGGCGGCGATCTTGGTGAAATCGGTTACGTGAATAATCTCTGTTTCCATGCCCAGTTCTGCAAGCGCTTCGCGAACCACCTGTTCTAAAGCGTTACATTTAGCACAGCCGGAACCAAGCACCATAACGCCGCTTGTACTTTTCCCGGCCTGTGCCTGAGCAATTGCCTCAGGCGTGCAGCTGCCACAGCAGCAGAAAGTTTTGGCCTCAGTATTGTTCTTTTTGAAAAGTCCCATCTTTTATACCTCCATAAATTAAATAAAAAGAAATTGAAATATATTGAACAGGTAGCCCACCAGAATGATGCCGCCTGTGCAGATGCCGATAAACAAAGCCAGCAGTTTCGGCTTGACGGCCTTGCGCAGCATAATCATGGAAGGCAGGCTCAGCGTCGTGACAGCCATCATGAAAGCGAGGATCGTGCCAAGCTGCGCGCCCTTTGCAAGCAGTGCTTCAGCTACCGGGATCGTGCCGAAAATATCCGCGTACATGGGAACCCCCACAAGGGTTGCCAAGATCACGCCAAAGGGGTTGCTGCTGCCTAAAATAGTCTCGATCCATCGTTCCGGTATCCAATTATGAATGACCGCGCCGATTCCCACGCCCACTAGGATATAGGGGAATACCTTTTTGAAGGTGGAAAAAACCTGCTCTTTTGCATATTTCAGACGTTCCGATCTGGTCAGAGAGGGAGAATCTATGTCCACGTTTCCTGCGGTAAGAATATAGTCCTCTACATATTTTTCCATGTGCAGTTTTTCGATGATCGTGCCGCCTGCAATTGCGATAATCAAGCCAACCAGCACGTAAATCAACGCGACTTTTGCACCAAAGATACTCATAAGAAGCACGAGGCTGCCCAAATCCACCATCGGAGAGGAGATTAAAAAGGAAAAAGTAACGCCCAAAGGAAGACCCGCACCGGTGAAACCGATAAACAAAGGGATAGAAGAACAGGAACAGAAAGGCGTCACCGTTCCGAGCAGAGCTGAAATGATGTTTGCGCCTATCCCATGAAAGCGGCCCAGGATCTTCTTGCTGCGTTCCGGAGGAAAATAGCTTTGAATGTAGGAAATGATGAAGATAAGCAGACAGAGCAAAACGGTAATCTTAATCACATCGTAGAGGAAAAACTGAATGCTGCCGCCAAAACGGCCCCCTATGTCAATCCCCAACAAGGACAGGAACTTCCCAATCAATCTGTTTAACCATTTCATCCCCAAAATTTCATCTTGAAAGAATTCCCATAAGCCCACGTCAAATAACCTCACTTACAATAAAAAATGCTTATCATATCAAAAAATCTTGATGTGTTGAGCCGAGATAAACGCCATCAATTGATGGCGTTTATCTGCCGCAGGAAAGACAGCTGTTATTTTGTTTTGTATCAGGTGTGAGAATAGCCTGTAGCCGCATAAGTGCCCAGTCACCCCCGGATGCACTTAACCGGTAGTATGTCCACTTGCCTTCCTGGCGACTGGTTACAATACCGGAATCGCACAGGATTTTCATGTGATAAGATAGCCCGGATTGCGTCAAATCCATCGGTTCCTGCAAAACGCAGGCGCACTTTTCGCCGCTGCGCAATTGCTCAAGAATGGCAAGGCGCTTGGGATCACACAGCGCTTTAAATACCTTGGCATCCTCCTGATGTTGACCCATCCGCTCACCTCACATCAAAAACTTTTGATGTTATGAGTATATACAAAAAAGGCTTGCTTGTCAATAACTACAGGGGGACGGCTGTCATTCGCTTTCGCGGCGAAAGGTGAAACGGCGGGCCTCCTGTGGAGCTTTCCTGTTCTGGCGATTCGTGTCATCAGCTCAAAAGAAACAATTAACGGCAGCAATTGATTATGTGAATGTACGCGAAGAAACGGAAAAGCAAGAAAATCGCATGATTTGAATCAAACGCAAGGGCGCCTTTCTATGATAAAATGCTGTTGTGAGATTTATTGGTCAGGAGGGCTTTCAGATGAAAGATCGGCATACCGAAGTTCCCTATGACAGGCTTCGGCGATATGCTTGCAGGGATGCCGGCTTCCTTTATCAGGAAATGAATCTGCCGTCAGAGGGATTCGGCGAAGAGCGCGTGTCTCAAATGCGCCGGCAATATGGTGCGAACTGTCTGGAAGGCGATTCTAAACCAAATTTCTTTTCAGATATTAAGCGCGCTTTTGTCAATCCCTTCAGCATAGTGCTGTTTGTGTTGGCATGCGTCTCTTTTGCAGCAGATAATTTACTTTACAGTGATTCTCATTTGAATGCCGGTTCCGTCGGTATTATTCTGGCTATGCTGCTGATCAGTGGGGGAATTCGCCTTTTACAGGAGCGAAAGGCCAGCCGCACGGCGGCTGGCCTTATGCGGCAGATCGACGCGGAGGTATTGGTTCTGCGTGGCGGCGAACTGTGCCGGGTGCCGGCGCAGGATCTGGTTGTCGGAGACCAGGTGCAGGTGATGCCCGGAGACAGGATTCCGGCCGATCTGCGGATCGTGCAGGCGGACAATCTCTTTGTTTCTCAGTCCTTGCTTACAGGCGAGAGCACAGTACTGGAAAAGAAGGTTGACACTGTACAGGAGGGTGATCGCCTGCCGCTGACCGGGTTCAGCAATCTGCTTTTTATGGGAAGCAGTGTAATTGGCGGAAACGGCAAAGGAGTCGTGCTGGCTGTCGGCCAGCAAACGGTGTATGGCGAATGCCTGGCGGCAATTCGCTTAAAAAAGCGTGGCTTTGATGCAGGCGCCGATTCTATTGCAAAGGTACTGGTACGCTTTATGACTGCGCTTGTGCCGCTTGTTTTTCTCGCAAGCGGAATCACAAAAGGCGACTGGATGACAGCGTTTCTGTTTTCGCTTTCTGTGGCGGTTGGGCTTACGCCGGAACTTTTGCCGATGGTAATCAATGCCTGCCTTGCCAAAGGCAGTGCGGCGATGGGAAAAAAACAGACAATTGTCAAAAATATCAATGCCATGCAGAGCTTCGGCGGCATGGATCTCCTTTGCCTGGACAAAACCGGAACGCTGACCGGCGACGAACTGGTTCTGGAATACTTTATGGACCTATTCGGGAACGAAAGCGGAAAGGTTTTAGACGCCGCCTATTTGAATAGCCTGTATCATTCCGGTCTTGGCAGTCATTTGGATGGCACAATTCTTAAAAGCGCCACGCAGCCATCAACCTGCGCACATTTTTCCGCGGTTTCGGACGAATGGGAAAAATTGGACGAGCTTCCGTTTGATTACGTGCGAAAATGCGCAAGCGTTCTGGTAAGGGACAAGACGGGAAACAGATGGCTGATTACAAAGGGCAGTGTGCAGTCGGTGTATGGGCGATGCAGCTTTGTGCGCTGCGGCGGCCAGTCAGTCCCGGTCGATCCCGGGGATACCTCCAGTGTTCAGGCCATAGTGGGCGAAATGACTGAGGACGGGATGAAGGTGCTTGCGGTCGCCGTCAAGCAGATGCAGCAGGCCGAGAAACTTGAGCCGGAAGATGAGCATGAACTGACCTTAATCGGATATCTTGCCTTTTTCGATGCACCCAAGCGCTCAGCGTCTGCGGCTTTGGAAAAACTACGCCTGCTCAAAGTGCAGCCCCGTGTTCTGACCGGTGATGAACTGAGCGTTACTCTTTCGATATGCAGAAGGCTGGGGATTCCTACAGACAGTACATTGACGGGTAATCAGCTGGAATCTCTGTCACCGGATGAGCGGATGCTTGCCATTGAACGCACTGCTGTCTTTGCGGAACTGACACCGCAACAGAAAGCTGCGATTGTGCAGCAGCTGCATCAAAATGGCCATACAGTTGGATTTCTCGGCGACGGCATGAACGATATTGCGGCAATGGCGGCGGCAGATGTCGGCATTTCAGTTGACACAGCCGCCGAAGCTGCCAAAGAGGCGGCAGACGTGATTTTGCTGAAAAAAGATCTGAACGTGCTGGAGCAGGGAATACTGGAAGGGCGAAGCGCATTTGCCAACATGTCCAAATATGTCCGCATCACCGCTTCTTCGAATTTTGGAAATATTATTGCCGTGTTGGTTGCAAGCGTTTTTTTGCCCTTCCTGCCAATGACGGCAGTGCAGTTGCTTCTGCTCAATCTGCTATACGATATTCTGTGCATGACAATTCCCTGGGACAGGGTTGACGCGGAGATCCTATGTAAACCAATCAGCTGGTCCGGCAAAACGCTTGGGAGATTTATGCGCTTTTTCGGGCCGTTAAGTACATTTTTTGACCTCTTGACCTTTGCGTTTCTGTTCTTTCTGCTTTGTCCCGCGATTACCGGCGGAAACTATTATTCGCTTTCCGCGCCATTGCAGGAACAGTTTGCGGTGCTTTTCCATACCGGATGGTTTTTGGAATCTCTATGGACGCAGGTCCTGATTTTGCATATGTTGCGCACTGCCAAAATTCCCTTTGTGCAAAGCCGTGCTTCAGGTATGGTTTGGGCGGTGACCTCTGCAGGCCTTATTGTACTGACGGCAGTCGTTTTCACCCCCGCAGCCCAGAAGCTTGGGTTGGCGCCGCTGCCTGCAATCTATTTCGTATTCCTTTTCGCCGCCGTTGCTTCCTATATGCTGCTTGTGACCGTAGCCAAGCGGTGGTATATTCATAAATATAAAGATTTGCTGTGAAGGAGGGGCGAATGAAAAAAATTAATTATGTCGCTCTGGACGCCTCCACACTGCGTATTTTAAGGGAATGCCTGCAAAAAGAGAAAGCAGAAGCCGCGGCTGAGTTCAATCACGGATTGGAAGCGCTGCTGTTGGGACAGGCCGATGCAATGATGCTTGAATTGCAGGAAAATCCGGAGATGATGATTTGGGAAGAGGGATTGAGCTGCGGAGAACTGGTGATTCGGCCAAAATGTCGCCGTGTTACACTGGCGGGCAGAGAGGTGCAGCTTACACCAAAAGAATTTGATATTCTTTATTTCCTGGCACGAAATCGAGGAGAAGTTTTTACGAAAGAACAAATCTATCAGGCGATCTGGTCGGAAGATTACTTTACAACCGACAGCAATATTATGGCTTTTATCCGAAAACTGCGCCGCAAAATTGAACCCAATCCGGATGAGCCGCAGTATATTCTGACAATATGGGGTGTGGGCTACAAATTCAATGACCAGATATAATGAAAAGCTTCTTTATATCTTGAAATTGCTAATAAAATGAAAGAGTCCGAAACGGCTGCCTTGCCGTTTCGGACTCTTTGTTTATTTATCGTGAAACAACGGTATCAGAAGAGAAAGGATTTTATGTAAAGCGCAAAAGAATAAGAACCTGATTTATTCAGGTGTAAAAAGCGCGGGGCAACAAACCAGAAAGAGTTTGAAAAAGAATCAAAAATAAAAAATGTGTTTTATCTGATCATCTTGCTTCAATGCTCCTGACTAAAGGTTCTGAAAACCGCATCGATGCCAAAATATGAACAAATCGCAAGAAAATCGCAAGAGTTCAGCCATAGGATACAAAAGCAAAAAACAGTATGATACTTTTGCGGCCAGGCGGAATATAAGCCGGCTGACAAAGAATTAACTGGCGCCAAAGGGAGGTGGGTGTATGGACGCCGGACCGGAAAGATATCAGGGCGGACAGGGCCCATCTGCTTTTTCGGGCCCGAAAATTTCTGCTCTGATACTTATCTGTGAAAAAACAGGAGGTATCAGAAATGATGAGAAAAAAAGATGGCGGCCGTTTTGCGGCACGCAAGGCGGCTGCGGAAATGACCCGTCGGGACCTGGTAAATGAGAGACTGATCACAGCCGCGCGCGGCAGTGTGCAGGATGTGATGAATATGTTGGACACTGCCTTGAGCGGGCTGGAATATTCGGAGGTATTGAAAAGCCGGGAACGTTTTGGCAGCAACCGGGTCACGCGCGAAAAGAGAAAGCCGTTTGCGTACAGACTGGCGGGCGCATTTATCAACCCTTTTACGGCAATTTTGCTTTGCCTTGCCGCAGTGTCCTTTGTAACGGATATTGCGGTGCCGCTCAGCAGGCATGCACCGCAGGAGGTCGCTCCGCTGACTGTGATCATTATTTTGACGATGGTGCTTATTTCCGGAACGCTGCGGTTCGTGCAGGAATCGCGTTCGGGCAACGCCGCGGAAAAACTGCTCGCTATGATCACCACAACCTGCACGGTAAGCCGCAAAGGGGAAGAAAGACAGGAGATCCCGCTGGAAGAGCTGGTTGCGGGGGATATTGTGCACCTCAGCGCGGGAGATATGGTTCCGGCAGATCTTCGGATTCTGGAAGCAAAAGACTTTTTTGTCAGCCAATCGGCTCTGAGCGGTGAAAGCGCTCCCATTGAGAAAAGTACGGGGAGCTGCACAGAGAAGAAAGAGACGCTGACCGACTGTGAAAATCTTGTCTTTATGGGCAGCAACGTAATTAGCGGAACGGCAACAGCGGTTGCGGTTGCCGTAGGGGATGAAACGCTGTTTGGCTCCATGGCCGCGTCTGTTGCAGGGGAAGCTGTGCAGACAAGCTTTACAAAAGGGGTCAACGCAGTGTCCTGGGTGCTGATTCGGTTTATGCTGGTCATGGTGCCGGTCGTGTTCTTCATCAATGGATTCACGAAAGGAGACTGGATACAGGCTTTCCTGTTTGCGATCTCGGTCGCTGTGGGTTTGACACCGGAGATGCTGCCGATGATCGTGACAACCTGCCTTGCAAAAGGCGCCGTGTCCATGTCGCGCAAAAAAACCATTGTCAAGAACCTGAACTCCATACAGAATTTTGGGGCTATGGATCTGCTTTGCACCGACAAAACCGGCACGTTGACCCAAGACCGGGTCGTGCTGGAATACCATCTGGACGTAGAAGGCAGACAGGATGCACGAGTGCTGCGCCATGCATATTTGAACAGCTATTTTCAGACCGGATATAAAAACCTCATGGATTTTGCCATTATTCAGCGGACTGAACAGGAGGAAGCGGACAATCCCCAGCTCGCAGATCTTTCAGAAGTTTACCGCAAAGTGGATGAGATACCCTTCGATTTTACCCGCAGAAGATTGTCCACGGTTGTGGAAGACGCAAAAGGCAAACGGCAGATGATCACGAAAGGTGCAGCGGAGGAGATGCTTAAAATATGCTCCCATGTGGAACTCGCCGGAAAGGTCCTGCCACTTAGTCAGGAAATCAGGCAGAAAGTGACAGAGTCGGTCGACCGGATGAACGAAGACGGAATGCGGGTAATTGTTGTCGCGCAAAAAAATGTTTCTGATGCGAAAAATGCTTACGACGCGCGAGAGGAACAGGATATGGTTCTGATCGGTTATCTCGCCTTCCTGGATCCGCCTAAAGAGTCTACGGCGGCTGCGATCAAAGCGCTGCGAAATCACGGCGTGCGTGTCAAGGTGCTGACAGGCGACAATGACCGGGTGGCCCGCTGCATTTGCAGGCAGGTTGGGCTGAAAGTCGGCAACCTGCTGTTAGGTTCGGATGTTGACAGGATGAACGACCGGCAGCTTGCGCGCGTAGCAGAAAATACCGACGTGTTTGCAAAACTTTCCCCGGATCAGAAAGCGAGGGTCGTGACGGCGCTGCGCAGCCTAAACCACACGGTCGGATTTATGGGGGACGGCATCAATGATGCGGCTGCGATGAAAGCAGCGGATATTGGGATTTCGGTCGATACAGCCGTGGACATTGCGAAGGAATCAGCGGATATTATCCTGTTGGAAAAGGATTTGATGATTCTTGAGCAGGGAATTGTGGAAGGCCGCAAGACCTATGCGAATATGATAAAATACATCAAGATGACCGCCTCATCCAATTTCGGCAATATGTTTTCGGTACTTGCCGCCTCGGCGCTGCTTCCGTTTTTGCCGATGGAGAGTATTCACCTGATCCTGCTGAATCTTATTTATGATCTCAGCTGCACTGCAATTCCCTGGGACAATGTGGATGAGGAGTATCTTGCAGTGCCCCGCAAATGGGACGCTTCAAGTATCGGAAGTTTTATGCTGTGGATCGGACCAAGCAGCTCGGTGTTTGATTGGCTGACCTACATTTTCATGTATTTCGTTTTTTGCCCGGTATTCGTGTCCCACGGCGTCCTGTACAGCAAACTTGGCGCGCATTACAGCGGCGCTGAATTAATTCAAATGCAGCAGAACTACACAGCCATGTTTCAGGCGGGCTGGTTTGTGGAATCCATGTGGAGTCAGACTCTTGTTATCCATATGATCCGCACACAAAAGCTGCCCTTTATTCAGAGCCGTGCTTCTGCACAGCTGACCGTTGTAACCTTTACAGGGATTGCACTGCTGACGGTTATCCCGTTTACGCCGCTTGGCACGGCGCTTGGATTTGTGGCGCTTCCCGCAGCTTATTTTGCTTATCTGGTCCCCTGTATTCTTCTTTATATGGCGCTCGCGACTTGTTTGAAAAACGCCTATGTAAAGCGTTATGGAGAGCTGCTATGAGTGTGCGGCAAATAAATTGCGGGTGGATTTGATCGGGCAAGATACTGATTAATCCTTTGAAAAGGAAGATGGCGATAAAGAGTGCCAAACAGGCTAAGAGGATTCTTGCGCGCTGAGCGGGTTTGCAGGAAGGCTTTGCTCGCGAACCGATAAACCAAATAATTGCGAATTTGCATCGCTGTGCAAAAAAGTATTTGCGCTCCCCGGGTTGGTCGGGGAGCGTTTTTCTGTATTCAGAATTCACAGATTTGGAAAAGAAAATCCGCTGCAGCGTTTTGTTTGAGAAGGAATTAAGGTAATATTTTGACGATATTCCGTATTACAAGGCGAATCAGCGATTAAGTGCGAAAAATTGAGTTTTTAAAGCATTTGGCTTCTTTAAGAAAAAGCACTCAAATTGCGGTTTACAGAAAAGCGGAAATAGGATAAAATAAGGAGAACAATGGATGGCTGTGCGCATGGTACAGAAATATGCGGATACGATCCGGCACAGACAGAAATTACAGCTGAAAAGAAAGGCAAGAGGTATGCTTAAGTACAAAAGGATCCTGATCAAGCTCAGCGGTGAGGCGCTTGCGGGAGATAAACCTTCCGGACTGGATTTTGACACGGTAAAAACCATCTGCACCGCGATACGCGATGCGAAAAAGCTGGGCGTTGAGATCGCCATTGTTGTCGGTGGCGGCAACTTCTGGCGCGGACGGGACAACAATGGCATGGAGCGCTCACGTGCCGATCATGTCGGAATGCTGGCGACGGTTATGAACGCGCTTGCAATCTGCGATGCGCTTGAGCAGCTGGATGTTCCGGTGCGGGTCATGACCGCCTTGCAGATGCAGCAGGTTGCCGAGCCGTATATCCGCAACCGCGCGATCCGGCATCTTGAGAAGGGAAGAGTCATCATTCTTGCCTGCGGGACCGGTAATCCCTATTTTTCAACCGACACCGCCGCGGCGCTTCGTGCGGCGGAAATTGACGCCGAGATCATCTTCAAGGCAACGCTGGTGGATGGCGTCTATGACAAGGATCCGCACAAATACGCAGATGCGAAGCGGTATGACAAGCTCAGTTTCACAACCGTGCTTAACGATAAGCTGATGGTTATCGACAGCACCGCTGCAAGCATGTGCCGCGACAACAAAATCCCCGTGCTGGTCTTCGATTTGCAGAACGATCCGCGCAACCTGGTAAGAGCCGTGAAAGGCGACGATATCGGAACAATCATTGTGGAGGAATAAACCATGAACGAAAAGATAAAGCCCTTCGACGAGAAAATGCAGAAATCCCTGAGCTATCTTAAAGCGGATTTGGCCGCTGTCCGTGCCGGCCGCGCGAATCCTGCTGTTCTGGACAAGATTCTGGTCGATTATTACGGAACGCCCACCCAGATTAACGCAATGGCGGCGGTTTCGGTTTCCGAGGCTCGTGTGCTCGTGATTCAGCCGTGGGACGCCTCCGCGCTTCGGCTTATTGAAAAAGCGATTCAGACCTCTGATATCGGGATCAACCCGACCAACGATGGCAGATGCATCCGCATCATGTTCCCCCAGCTGACTGAGGAGCGCCGCAAGGAGCTCTCCAAGCAAATCAAAAAGATGGGCGAGGATGGCAAGGTTGCGGTCCGTTCTATCCGCCGCGATGCGATCGAAAAATTCAAGGCAATGAAGAAAAACGGTGAGATTACCGAAGATGACCTTAAACAGCTGGAAACCGAGACCCAGAAGGTCACCGACAAGCGCTGCGCCGAGATCGATGAAATGATCAAGGTGAAAGACAAGGAGATCATGGAGATTTAAGATGGCAGAGGAACTGCATATTCCGCGCCATATCGGCATTATTATGGACGGCAACGGCCGCTGGGCTAAAAAACGCGGTTTGCCGCGCACTGCCGGTCACACAAAAGGTGCTGAGGTATTCCAGAAGATCACCCGTTACTGTGAAAAGATCGGCGTCAAGGCGCTGACCGTCTATGCTTTTTCGACAGAGAACTGGTCGCGGCCGCAAAGCGAAGTGGACGCGATCATGAATCTTCTGCGCCGGTATCTCAAGGACGCGTTTGGTTTTAAAGGCGAAAATTTCAAAATTAATTTTATCGGCGAACGCTCGAGACTTGCGCCGGACATTATCGAGAAAATCGAGGAAATCGAAGAGACCTCCAAGAACAATACCGGACTTATTCTTAACGTCGCGCTGAATTATGGCGGCAGAGATGAGATCGTGCATGCGGCGCGTTCACTTGGCAGAGAAATTCTTTCCGGAAAAATAAAACCGGAAGAAATTGACGAGGCGGCTTTTGAGTCCTTTACTTATACGGCTGGCCAGCCGCCGGTCGATTTGATTCTACGCCCGAGCGGCGAACAGAGAATATCCAATTTTCTGCTTTGGCAGTGTGCGTATAGTGAATTTGTCTATATGGATACGCTTTGGCCTGACTTTACGCCTGCGGACCTCGATCGTGCGATCCGGGAATATTCCGGCAGGCAGCGGCGCTTCGGCGGAATCTGATGAAAGGGTTATGGCGGGGATTCCCCGCCATATACTATGTGTGAGGTGTAAAAATGAAGCAACGACTGATTTCTATCGCCTTTGGACTGGTTCTGCTGGCGGTCATTCTGCTGCTGATCGACACAATTTTCAATCCAATCATTTTTTCGTTGATCGGTATTATCGCAATTTTCGAGATGATGCGGGCGCTGGGACTAAACGACCGGCCGCTTTTCCTGATTCTGTTTTCCGCTGCGCACATCTACAACATCTTCGTGCAGCCGGACGGGTTCTATTTTACCTATCTGCTTCTCTTTTTAATGTTCTGTCTGGTCATGTTCAGCAAAAAACGCCATGTAACCTTTAAAGAAGGCGCAGGCGCGCTTGTCGGGACGATTATGATCAGTTACGGGCTTCGCTCCATCATCGAAATCGAAGCGCTGGCGCCGACGGTTTCTGATGCGCGTTTCATGTTTGTCATGGCGCTGTGCCTTGGCTGGGTTTGCGACTCCTTTGCCTATTGTGTGGGAAGAGCGATCGGCAAAAAGAAGCTTTGCCCGACGATCAGCCCGAACAAAACCGTTGCGGGCGCTGTGGGCGGCGTGGTCGGCACCCCGATTGTGATTGCGATTGTGTTTTCGGTTTACGCCGCAAACTGTGGGTCTGAATCGATGTTTTTCGGAAAGAATGCGCTGCCGCACATAGCCTTTTATGCTGCTATGGGATTGATCGGCGCTGTAATCGGCATAATCGGCGATCTTGCTGCTTCCTATATAAAGAGGGAATGCGGGATCAAGGATTTCGGCAATATCATGCCCGGACACGGCGGCGCGGTAGACCGGCTGGACAGTGTGCTTTTTACCAGCATCTTCGCTTCGCTTGCCTATACGCTGTTTCTGCGCTTGTTTGGTTAAGTGATAGGTTTTTTCGTTCCCGTTGGTTTCGATGCCTGCAATTGTTTCTCTGTTGTTAGTATATGTTTTTTTCTGTGAATTAAGTAAACAGCGTCGTGCCGTGAATTTTGTTAGCCTTTTTTGCGCCGCCGGCGGCGGAAAAACAGATTAGGCATAACGCTCTTTGGCATGTTCTCACATCTGCGTGATGGGAAAAATCGGTATTCGTTACTTTGGTTTTGCTTTTCATTATCGAAGCTTGCAAAAGGATGTCTGGAGTCAAGCGAAAAATGGTGAGAAAGCTGAAGGGGCTTGCGCTGATTTTATTCGGAATACTGCTTTGCCTGGCGAAGGAATCGCTTGAGGTATACTTTCCCATTCTGATTATGAAACGTCATGTTTGGGGATTGGCTGGTCTTGCCCGCCGGCGCGGCGGGGCTGGTTATAGTGCTGCGGGAGGGCGAAAAAACGCAATAAAAATAACAGCTTCATTTCAGCATTTGGAGTGAGAATAAAGATGGCGACAAAAAAACTTTGCGTGCTTGGATCGACCGGCTCAATTGGAACGCAAACGCTGTCTCTTGTAGAGCAGCTGGATATAGAAATAACGACATTGAGCGGCTATCGGAACGTCCGGCTGCTTGAGGAACAGGCGCTTCGGTTTAAACCGAAATATCTTCTGACACCGGACGAGGACGCGGCTGGCGACCTTAAAATCAGGCTTGCGCATACGCCGGTTAAAGTCTTGGGCGGGGCGGATGCGCTGCGTGAAACAGTAGCCGTTGACGGCAGTGATACAGTGCTGACCTCGGTCGTCGGGGTTGCCGGATTGCGCCCGACCGTCGCGGCCATTGAGGCGGGAAAGACCATCGCGCTTGCGAACAAAGAGACGCTGGTCGCGGCCGGGCGTCTGGTTACCGGCCTTGCCGCTGCGCATGGCGTGCGTCTGCTGCCGGTCGACAGCGAACACTCGGCAATTTTCCAGTGCCTGCAGGACAGCCACTCTGCGCGCAGGCTGCGCCGTATATTTTTGACCGCTTCAGGCGGGCCGTTTTTTGGAAAAAGCCGTGCAGAGCTTGTAAATGTCACCCTTGCGGATGCGCTCCATCATCCCAACTGGAGTATGGGAAAGAAGATCACGGTGGACAGCGCGACCCTGATGAACAAAGGCCTTGAACTGATTGAGGCCATGTGGCTGTTTGGCCTGCCGCCCGAAAAGGTGGAAATCACGGTTCATCGTCAAAGCATTCTGCATTCAGCGGTGGAATTTGAGGATAATTCGGTGCTTGCACAGCTTGGTGTGCCGGATATGCGCATTCCAATTCAATATGCGCTGACCTATCCGGACCGCAAGCCGAACCCCGTCGAACCGTTAAGCATTGAGCGGATGGCAAATCTGACCTTTGAGAGGCCGGATGAAGAGACCTTCGTCTGTCTCGCCGCATGCAAACAGGCCGCGGCGCGCGGAGGAATTGTTCCCTGTATTGCAAACGCGGCAAATGAAAAGGCGGTAGAACTTTATCTCGCGGGCAGGATCGGCTTTTTACAGATCGGTGAAGCGGTGATGCGCGCGGTTAAGGACGCGCCGGATGTGGCAGACTATACTTTGAACGACCTTTTTGCGGCTGATGAGGAGACACGGGCAAAGACTGCGGCGTTTTTGCAAAGCTGACCCCATAGGAGAGATGCATGAGCTTACTGATTAAAATCCTTGCTTCAATTTTTGTCTTTGGTCTTATCATTTTCATTCATGAATTTGGCCATTTTATCGTAGCCAAAAAAAGCGGTATCCGGGTTAATGAATTTGCGCTTGGCATGGGCCCGAAGCTTTGGAGCAAAAAGAAAGGGCAAACTGTCTACAGCCTGCGGCTTCTGCCAATCGGCGGATTCTGCGCCATGGAGGGAGAGGACGAGGACAGCGACGAACCCGATTCCTTTTCCAAAGCGCCGGTATGGCGCCGCATCGCGGTTGTTTCCGCCGGCGCGATCATGAACCTGCTGCTCGGCTTTGTTGTACTGCTGTGCCTGACTGCGAGCGAGGATGTGCTCGCTTCACGGACGATCAGCTATTTTGAGGAAGGCGCGGTGACCCAAAGCTCCGGGTTGGAGATCGGGGACACGCTGCTTGCAATAAACGGACGCCGGCTGTATATCGCGGACGATATTGTTTACGAACTGGTGCGTATAAAGGACGGTCATGCCGATGTCGTCGTGCTGCGGGACGGGGAAAAGGTGACCATACCGGACGTCGAGTTTCCGGTTGAGACATTGGAGGACGGCACCTCGGTTCTGACGCTGGATTTTAAAGTTATGCCGGCGGAAAAGACGGTTGGAAACGTGCTGAAAAAATCCGCGCTGTGGACCCTTTCTATCGGGCGCCAGATCTTTTTGTCGCTGGTTGATCTGATAACCGGGAATGTCGCCATCAGCCAGCTTTCCGGACCGGTCGGCATTGTTGAGGTCATCAGCGAGGCGACGACGATCGGGTTCAGTTCGGTGCTGATTATCCTTGCGTTTATCTCGATCAACCTTGGAATTTTCAATCTGCTGCCGCTCCCGGCACTGGACGGCGGACATCTCATATTCCTCCTCTTTGAGGCGGTGACCAAAAAGAGACTGGACCCGAAATATGAATCAATTGTCCATTTGATCGGCTTTGTGCTGCTCTTTGGGCTGATGATTTTTGCGACGTTCCAGGATGTGACCAGAATTTTCTAGCAGGTTTAACGGACGGTTGGAAAACGGAGGAAGCGGAAGCTATGACCAGAAAAGTAAAAATCGGCAAGGTCACAATCGGCGGCGGTTCGCCGGTTGCCGTACAGTCCATGCTGAATGTGCATCATCTGGACATTGAGGGAAATGTCCGGCAGGCGCTCGCGCTGGAAGCGGCAGGCTGTGAGATTATTCGGGCGGCCATACCGAATAAGGAAGCGATCCGGCTGATACCGGCGATCAAGCAGGCTGTTTCGATCCCGCTTGTGGCCGATATCCACTTTGACTACCGGCTGGCGCTGGAAAGCATTGCCGCCGGGGCGGATAAGGTGCGAATCAATCCGGGCAACATCGGCGAGGACGATCATGTCAAGGCGGTGGTCGGCGCCTGCCGCGAAAAAAATATCCCCATTCGAGTCGGGGTAAATTCCGGTTCGGTGGAAAAGGAAATTCTTGCAAAATACGGCGCGCCGACAGCGGAAGCGCTGGTGGAAAGCGCTTTTTATCACACCCGGCTGATTGAAAAATACGATTATGATAATATCGTTATTTCAATTAAATCCTCGGACCTGCGCACCATGATGGCGGCATACCGGCTCGCCGCTTCCCGATGCGATTATCCGCTGCATCTCGGCGTTACCGAAGCAGGGACGCTGCGCATGGGGCTTATAAAATCAGCCATAGGGATCGGCTCGCTGCTCTGCGAAGGAATTGGAGACACTATCCGCGTTTCGCTGACCGATGATCCGGTCCGCGAGGTCGAAGCGGGAATTGACATCCTGCGCGCGGCCGGACTGCGCGGCGGCGTGCAGATCGTTTCCTGTCCGACCTGCGGCAGAACAGAGATTGACCTTGTCTCCATTGCAAAGGAAGTGGAGGAAAAAACACGGAATCTCAACAAAAATCTCAAAATAGCTGTGATGGGCTGCGTCGTTAACGGACCGGGCGAAGCCGCGGAGGCGGATATCGGCATCGCGGGCGGCCGAGACTGCGCGATATTATTCAAAAAGGGAAAAACTATCCGCAAAATCAATGGGGACATCGCCGCTGAGCTTCTGGCGGAGATCAAGAAGATGGATTAACGGCAGAATCGTCCACGTTTTGTCCGTATACATAGGATAAGATCATTCATGCAAAATCAGGCACAAAATTCAGTCAGCGCTCTTTTCCCGGACTTTGAGGAAAACGCGCAGGGAACAATTGAAAGGCTTTGTATCGACAAGGACAGAGGATCGCTTCTTCTGTCTTTGTTTTGCGCTGCACCGGATGTGGCCTATGCGCAGCGCTTTGAGAAATATCTGCACAACAGGTTTCAGGGGCTTGCGATTGAACTGTCCTGGCGTTTTGACCCGGAAAGCTTCGGTGAAGAAGGGTGCAGGTTTATCATCCGCAGACTGACCGCGCAGGGCCTTGCGCTTAACGGATATTTCAACGATGCGGTATTTTTGCCGCAGGGAGATAATCTGCGCATTGAGTTGAAACACGGCGGTGCAGGCATACTCAGTGCACTGGAATTTCCGCGCCACTTTAACGCCATGGCGCGCAGTATGTTTTCCAAAACCTTTGAAATTTCCTTTGAGGGCGTTATGGAGTCCGAAGAGGATCATTCATTGCCTTCTTCTCAGCCGGCCGGCAGCGCCAAACCGGCGCCGAAAGCGTCACCTGCTGTCCGCAAAGCCGAGAAGCGGCCGGCGCCGGCTGCCGCACCGCGCAAAAAAGGCGGGCGCACCCTGACTGCGGAGGATATGTCTAATCCGCTGCTCCGGCTTGAATCGGAGGAATATGAGCAGGTGATCGGGCGCAAGCCCTATCTTGCAAACCTGAAACCGCTTGAAGAGGTGTCTTTGGACGGCGGCCGCGCAACGGTTTGGGGAGAAATTTTTGCTTCCGAGGTCAAGGAAACCCGGAACAAAATGACCATTTACAGCATCTCGATCACCGATTACACCGGCTCGATCGACCTGAAGGCAATAGACAGGGACAAGGAGTATGCCGCGCTTGCCGAACTGAAAGCGGGGGACACGCTGGTCGTATTCGGCGAGATTCAGCACGACCGGTTTGTCAATGAATTTGTTTTGTCTCCCCGTGACATTATCAAGGTCAAGCCCGCGCGCCGCAAAGACAAGAGCGAAACAAAACGGGTCGAGCTGCATCTGCATACCAACATGTCCATGATGGATGCGCTGCCAACGGCAAAAGCGGTCATTAAGCGCGCCGTCGAATTCGGCCACAAATCCGTAGCTTTTACCGATCACGGGGTGCTGCAGGCCTATCCTGAGGTGCAGGACGCGGTGTCCGGAATCAAGGATAAGTGTCCGGATTTCAAGCCGATTTACGGCGTGGAAGCGTATTATATTGACGATTCTGCCAAAGTCGTCGGCGGAAACTCAAACTGCCCGATCGACGGCGAAATCATCTGCTTTGACCTGGAAACAACCGGTTTGAACGTATCAACGGAGAGGATTACCGAGATCGGCGCCGTGCGCATTAAAGACGGCGAGATCGTGGATAACTTTGATATTTTCGTCAATCCCGAAAAGCCGATTCCCGAAAAGATAACCGAGCTGACCGGAATTACCGACGAGATGGTAGCCGACGCGCCCAGGGAAGCGGAAGCGATCCGGCAATTCTTTGCATATGCGGGCGACCGGCCGCTCATGGCGCACAACGCCAATTTTGACATGTCCTTTATTCGCGCCGCATTGGGCCGGATGGGCGAAGAGCGCAATCTGGTCTCGGTGGATACCCTTGCGTTGACCCAGGCGCTTTTGCCGGAGCTGAAAAAGTTTAAACTGGACACCCTGACCAAACATTTCAAGCTGCCGCAATTTAATCATCACCGTGCCTGTGATGATTCCGCGGCGCTTGCGCGCATTTATTTTGAGTGTGTCCCGATGCTGCGCGAGCGCGGAATCGAGACGCTGGATCAGATTAATCCCGCGCTTGGCGGTAAAAATACGGCGCACATCCGCCCAAATCACATGGTCATTCTGGTGCAGAATCACACCGGGCTGATTAATTTGTACAAGCTTGTTACCCTCAGCCATCTGGAATACTTCGCGAATAAACGGCCCCGCATTCCTCTCAGCGCACTGATGAAGCACAGGGAGGGGCTGCTGATCGGCTCCGCCTGCGAGGCCGGCGAGATTTACACCGCGCTGGTGGACGGGCGTCCATGGGAAGAAATCCTGGAAAAGGGCAGGAAATACGATTATTTTGAGATTCAGCCGGTCTGCAACAACCATTTCATGGTTCGCAAAGAGACGGTTCCGGATGACGACGCCATACGGGAACTGAATAAAAAGGTGCTTCAGCTTGCGGACGAGCTTGGCAAGCCGACCGTCGCGACCTGCGATGTGCACTTCCTGGATGAAAAGGACGGTATATACCGCAAAATTCTCTGTGCGGGCATGGGATACGACGACGCGGATGAGCAGCCGAACCTCATTTTCCGCACGACCGACGAGATGCTGGAGGAATTCAGCTACCTCGGCGACCGCGCCTATGAAGTTGTCGTTGAGAACACCAACAAGATCGCGGACATGATCTCGAACGACATCTATCCCATCCCCTCGGACACCTACACCCCCTCCATCGAGGGTTCCGAGGAGATGCTCGCCAAAATGGCGAACGACAACCTGCACCGGATCTATGGCGAACATCCGGATGAGACGGTCACTGCCCGGATGCAGAAGGAGCTGGACTCCATCATCGGCAACGGCTACGCGGTGCTTTACGTCATCGCGGAGAAACTGGTTTCCAAATCCGAAATCGACGGGTACCACGTTGGTTCCCGTGGTTCGGTCGGCTCCTCTTTTGTCGCAAACCTGATCGGTGTTTCCGAAGTCTGTCCGCTGCCTCCTCACTATATCTGTCCCAGATGCAAGCATTTTGAGTACCGGCCCGAGGTGGGGTCCGGCTTTGAGCTGCCGAATATTCCCTGTCCTGAATGCGGGACGCCGATGCGCGGGGATGGGCACGACATTCCCTTCGAGACATTTCTTGGTTTCCGCGGCGAAAAGCAGCCGGATATCGACCTGAACTTTTCTTCGGAGTACCAGTCCCGCGCCCACAAATATACCGAAACCCTGTTCGGCAAAGATCACGTCTTCAAGGCCGGCACAATTTCCGCTTTGCAGGAGAAAAAGGCTTTCGGCTACGTCAAAAAATATTTGGAAGAGCACGGGAAGATCGTCAATAAGGCGGAGGAAAACCGTCTGGCGCTTGGCTGTACCGGCGTCAAGCAGACGACCGGCCAGCATCCCGGCGGCATGGTCGTTATTCCGGCGCAATACGAGATCACCGAGTTCACCCCCGCACAGCATCCGGCCGACAAGGTGGACAGCGACATCATCACGACCCACTTTGACTTCAACTCGCTGCACGATACGCTGCTCAAGCTTGATGAGCTCGGCCACGAAGTTCCGACCATGTATCACCACCTGGAGGAACTGACCGGGACCAACGTCAACGACGTGCCGATGAACGACGAACGGGTCATGCAGCTGTTCACTTCGGTGGAACCGCTCGGCATCACCGAGAAGGACATCGACAGCAAGACCGGTACTTTCGGCATCCCGGAAATGGGCACGGTTGCCTCCCGCAACATGCTTATCGAGGCACAGCCCAAGACCTTTTCCGACCTTATCCAGATTTCCGGCCTGTCCCACGGCACCGATGTTTGGAAAAACAATGCGCAGGATCTGATTCACAACGGTACCTGCACTATTAAGGACGTTATCGGTACCCGCGACAGCATCATGGTCTACCTGATCAGCAAAGGCGTCCCGAAAGGAATGGCCTTTGAAATCATGGAGTTCACCCGAAAGGGCAAGGCGGCGCAGAAGTTTACCGAGGAACACCTGTCCACCCTGCGCGGCTGCGGCGTGCCGGAATGGTATATCGAGAGCTGCAAAAAGATCAAATACATGTTCCCGAAAGCGCACGCCGCCGCCTATATCACGGCGGCAATCCGGCTTGCATGGTATAAGCTGTACTATCCGCTTGCGTTTTACGCGACCTACTTCACCGTACGCGGCGCGGATATTGATATTGAGGCTGCCGTCGGCGGCGCCAAGGCGGCCAAAAAACGGCTGGCGGAGCTGGGCGCGCTGCTGCGGGACGAGAGCAAGCGGACGGCCAAGATCGAGGACGCCTATGTCGTTGTGCAGATGCTCTGTGAGATGCTCTGCCGCGGTTATGAGTTCCTGCCGATCAGCATCTGGAAGTCTCACGCAACCAAATATCAGATTGAGGACGGCAAGATCCGTCTGCCTTTTGTCGCGCTCAAAGGTGTTGGTGAGAACGCGGCTGAATCCCTGTACGCCGCAGCCCAAAAGCACAAAAACTGTGTATCTGCCGAAGATCTTCTGGGGGAACCGGGCGTAACCGGTTCGCTGATCGATGCAATTGATCAAATCGGCGGATTGGAAGGGTTGCCGAGAACAAGTCAGATTTCCTTTTTCTGATTTTAAACCTGTAAAGCACTTCGCCTTAATGGCTGATTATACGGGAAATATGCGTGGAGCAGCTTTCTGCTGGTTCTTTACAGTTAATTGCGTTTAAGTGCACGAAATATGCTAATGCTGCGCTGTTAGAAGAAACGCTAAGGGACTATTGTATGAAATCTACGTGACTTGTTTTATAAAAAGACGCGCCGCAGGATTCTTCCTGCGGCGCATCCTCAAAGTTTTCGGTTTTCAAATTCCTCAAGAGGCTTGCGGACTTTCGAAAGCGATAACTCGCCGGTGTATGGAAAAGTACGCAGTGCCGCGAGGCGGTCTGCGGCCCAGAAGGCCCAACGCGGGAGCTGGATTGCGGAAAAGCAGATTAACAAAAAACGAAAAGGTCAAAGAAGACCACCTGGAAATTTCGTATTGCGCTGATGCAAATTGCGCAAAGGCGCGCTGCAGCGCTGATAAAAAGAGATTCGAATCCATACAGCTGCCGCAAAAAGCAATCAGTTGACAGTGATTCTTTTCCGGAAGAAACGCGAAACAGCGCAAAACGCATATCCATGCGCCGCAGCAATCGTCCGCATAGGTTGGGTGCTTGAGAACCGCTCAGCGCTGTTTTCCAACGCTTGGAAAGTAACGCTTGACAAAGTCGATTTTATCGTATTTGAATTCGCGGCCATCCAGATATCGCAGCAGTTCCTGGGTTGTGTTTTCCAGGACAAAACGAACGCTGTAAGAGCAGAGAAGCTGGTGCGTTTCTCCAAATTTCCGGTTGATCCCCGGTCGGCCGTATTTGGCGTCACCAAGAATCGGTGCGCCGAAAAAAGCAAGGTGCGCGCGGATCTGATGGGTGCGGCCGGTGAACAGCTGTGCCTGGACAAGACACAGGCCATCCTCCCGCTTATCCAGAAGCTGAAAGCCGGTTCGTATCTCTTTAGCGCCTGTAAAGTCATGCGGCTTTACAACTGCTTTTTTGTCCGTTTCCTCCTTGCGCAGGTACGCGGTGTAAACGCCGTCCTTCGGGGGAGGTGAAACCGTGACACAGAGATATTTCTTTTCAATCTGCCGAAGCTTTATGATCTCGTTTAGCGCCGCGGCCGCAGGCGCGTTTTTGGCGGCAAGCACAATTCCTTCCGTCCCGCGGTCAATCCGGTTGCAAAGCGCAGGGGTAAACGCCGCGCCGCTGTCGGGCAGGTATTCACCCTTTTCATAGAGATGGCGCAGAAATCGGTTAATCAGTGTGTCGGAGAATTCCCGTGCGTCCTCATGCGCCAGCAAACCGGCTGGCTTGTAAAGGATGGCGACATTCTCGTCCTCAAAGAGAATATCGAGTTTTTTTGAAGCGCGCATGAAAGCCGGCTGCTTTTTAGGCTGCGCCAGGAACTCTTCCGGAATATAGAGTTCCAGCACGTCTCCGGCATTAAGGCGGTCAGAGGCCTCACAGCGTTTTCCGTTTCTCTTTATGCGCTTTGTGCGCAGAAATTTATGCAGAGCAGATAAGCCGAGACCCGGCACGTTTTTTTCAAGATAGCGGTTCAGCCGAACGCCTTCGTCCGCCGCGGTGATTTCAAAGCGCTTCATATGCTTCCTTTTCAGAAAAAATTTGTCGGGAAAGTCCCGCTGTATTATAATATAATAGAATTGCTTCAGTGTAAAGGAACAGACAGGGAATGAAACAGCAAATGGATTCATTGCACAGCGGACACCGACAGCGATTAAAAAGAAGATACAGAAAAGAGGGCTTGCGCAGCTTTGAACCCCATGAAGCGCTGGAGCTTTTGTTGACCTATGCCATTCCGCGGCGGGATACGAATGCGCTTGCGCACAGACTTATCGCCCGGTTCGGCGGTTTTGACAAGGTGCTTGAAGCTGACTTGCAAAGTTTGATGGAGGTTGAAGGGATCGGTGAGCATGCGGCCATTCTGCTGAAAACCGTTTTCGACTGCCGCGCTTACTACGAAGCGCAGAAAAATCAGAAAGGGTTTGTGGCAAGCAGCTCTGCGGCCGCAATTCGCTATGCACAGTCACTGTTTGTCGGCGAACAGTGTGAAGTGAGCTATCTCATGTGTTTTGACGCAAAACTGAGATTGATCAACTGTCAGGAAATAACGCGCGGCAGCCTGAACCAGACTGCTGTTTCCATTCGCAGGATTGTTGAGATCGCAAGTCTGAACAAAGCGGTTTCGGTCATCCTGACCCATAATCATCCGAACGGCGTCGCGATGCCATCGGACGAGGATATCGAGGCAACGCGTCAGATCATGCGGGCGCTGAGTCTGATCGATGTGACCCTCGCCGACCACATCGTCGTAGGCGAGAAGTTTGCGGTATCGCTTGCGGATACCGGCGTCATTTACAACATGCGCGAAGGTCTTAAGAAATTCTGATTTTGCGCAAAGCAAGTCCTAGGGCATACAGCGGTAATCGCGCCGAAAATCTGCGCGGAAAATATCCACTTGAAACGGAACAAATGTTCCGTTTTCTCTTTTCTTTTGAATTGTTTCATGCTACAATAGGCACACTAAGATAAGAGACAGATGTAAAATGGAGTAAACATGTGCGAAGGAAAATTTGAACTTGTTTCGCCCTATAAGCCTACCGGGGATCAGCCGGAAGCGATCGCAAAGCTTGTGGACGGATTAAATAAGGGATATCACGATCAGGTGCTGCTTGGCGTGACCGGATCGGGCAAAACCTTTACCATGGCGAATATCATCGCCCAGGTGAATCGCCCAACCCTTGTCCTCGCGCACAACAA
>CALWZE010000036.1 GCA_944385925.1 uncultured Clostridia bacterium | reverse complement strand
GGGTATAGGTTGGCCGAACGCCGGCCACTTTTTCAATAAAAGCGAGATAATCCCGGAATTCAACCACCAGATTGCCGTTCATGCCCACCGGGATGCCGCTCGGCACCTCGTCGGTCGGGATCATGATGCGCTGGCGGGTCCCCCAGTTCATGACCAGTTCCTTCGCGTTTACAAAATAAATTTCAGCACGCAGGCCGGTATCTTTGCGGAACTGAAAGAAGCCCTTGATTGAAGACAGGAAAGGCACGATATCCGTTTCAATATCAAAATTCCCCTGCTGGGTAAAGACCTTGCTCACATGTCCATTGTCATAAAAGATGACATTTTGACCGGGGCGCACGATCAGCCGCGAACCGGTTTTGATCTCGTTTTCCCGCCATTTAAAAAACAGAACGTCCGAGCGGAACTCTTCCCACTCGATAGTGTCTCTGCGCTGTCCAAAAAGTCCCATATCTGTTTTCTCCTAAGTCTGCAATTTTCAGCTTTCGGCCAAATCCGCCCCATCAGGCAGATCTGAGACCGTTTGGATGCACTGGTAAGCCGGCTGCGCGGCTGCGGCCGCATAGGCGTCATGTCCGTCATCATCCATGCTGAACAGATACATCATTCCAAACAGCAGCAAAAGTCCGGCCAGAACGGCGGCGAGAATCTTGGGTACACTTTTGGGGTATCTGCCGAATATTTTCCCGGTCTGTCCGTTGATTGCATAAGAATAGGTCTGTCCACCATAGCCGTAATGCGCGGCGTACATCGGCACCAGCACGCCCTTATAGGTCACGTCCCGGAAGCGCGGAGACAAACTGTAAATTCTCGACTGGCTGTAACCCTTGCTGAGAATATCCGACTCCGCGTCACTGTTCAGTTCCCTCGCCATCTGTTCCTTTGCACGTTCAAACGCCTGCAGGCCGTCAATGGAATAACGCTCCGCTTTATATCCGGAAAGATATTCGCACGCAAAGGGGCGGATATTGTTCACCGTGTCAAATGGCGCAAGTTTCTCCACCAGCCCGCCTGTCACGTTTTTCGACGCGCAGACCAGCAGATCGTTAAAGCTGCGATAGACCCGGCCGGAAACATGATACCAGTCGATTTCGGTTCGGGTTTTCCCATCTCTGCCGCGAACAGTGCGGGTACGTCCACCCTGACCGGTATAATCGGCGCATGTGTCCGCATCATAGGTCCAGCAGGGAACGTAAAGCCCTTCCAGCCGTCCCTCTCCATAGGTCTTTTTCAAACGGTTCGGGGCAAACCAGCGCCTGGAGATCCATTTGCGAAACCGCTGCTGCGCATCCTGTGCATCAATGCGAAAAGGCACGACCCCCTCCGGCGCAACGCCGCTTGTCGCAACATCCGCGCGAATCTGCGCTGAGCCGCACATCGGACAGCGTTTCGCTGTCTCATGCGCGTCGAAATAAATTTCTCCGCCGCAGCTCTGGCAGATTGCCGTGCTCACACCGGTCAGCGGTTTTCCTTCGCGTTCCCGCATGCTGTAGCCATCGATGCTGTATTCATCGACCGTATCCTTGGCAGTCTCAACCTGGATCTCGCTGCGGCAGGATTCACAGCGGAATGTGCCGCTGTGAATATCGTAGCTGACCCGACCGCCGCAGTTCGGGCAAACGGTCGTCGTGCCGGCGGCGTGATCGGTTACATTTGCCTGTGTCATCTACTGCCGCCCTTATTTGCCAAGCTTCGCCTTGAGTGCGGAGAGCTCCTCATCCACAGAGGATGCGGCGCCGGCGGACGCAACGTCATATTTCTCTTTGAGCGCATCGATATCAAAATCCGCGTTCAGTTCCTTGTTCAGCTGCGCCTTGGCATCCGCGGCGTCTATCCGCTTCTGAACAGCGTCCGCAAGGGAATCATAATCCGTAAAGGAATAGGATTTGCCGCCGATTTTCTCGTTGAGCTCGTTCATCTTTTCGGTTTGCTCCGCAACCGCCAGTTTTGCTTTCAGCTCGTTGAGTCGGCTTTCCGCAGTGGAAATGTCCTCTTTAAGCTTTTTCGTCATCTCGCGCATGCGGTCGGAATTGACTTTTGCCTGCGCGTAAACCTGCTCAGCATCCGCTTTCTGTGCGGCCGCGCGGTTTTTACCCTCCAGGAACTTTTTCGCGTCCTCATCGTTTCCTGCAAGCACCGCCTGCTCGGCATACTTGCTCAGCTTGCCGATCTCCTCTTCCAAATCCGCGACCTTTCTCGCCGCAGCCATTTCATCGGCGATCACGCCGGCCGTTTCCGCCGCAACTTCCTCCAGGTTTTCCTTTGCATCCCGCAGATAGTTTTCCAAAATCTTATCCGCGTTTTTGCTTTCCGCCTTCTCAAGCACGGAATTGATGTTCGCACTCATGATGTCTTTGAATCTGGAAAGAATTCCCATTTGGTTACCTCCAAGCTGATCGCTTAATATATTCGTGGATCACTTAATACAGATTATAAGATAGCTGCGGTCAAAAAACAAGCAAAACTGTCTGCCCGCTCTTTCTTTACAAATAACAACAAGTGGTATAGAATAGATTTAATCGTGACTTGTGCGCGAGATTTAATTCTGTCTGATCCTTCGCTGCGCTTTGCAGCGGATTTTGACCGGCTGCCCCAATGCGCAGCCCATACCACACCCGAGGGGTGAGTCTGATGAAAATTTGTACCAACTGCAACCATATTCTGCGGGACGAGGAAACCACCTGCCCTTATTGCACCAAGCCTGTCACCGAAAAACCGGTTGAAGCCGATCCTTCCGCCGGCAAGCTGGACGAAGCGGACACGGTGGATATCGTTGACGAAATCGATTACGCTACCGCAACCCTTGAGCTGCCGATGGGTTATCTGTCTGACGACGCTGTGGTGGTGTCCGACACCATAGACACCGCGTCGCATGAGGAATACGATTTCCCGGCCGAGCCGCAGGCGGAAGAGGAAAACGGCGAACCGGTATTCGATTATGTACCCGAACAGCCGCAGGAGCCGGAAGGCGATTTGGAACTTGAGGCCAAGGAACTTGCCGAAAACAAGGAAGAAGAGGGCGCAAGTATTTTTGGCAAGCTTGGCGTGACCCTTCTCGCTCTGCTCATTACCGCCGTCTTTATTTTCGGCGTCGTCTGCCTGGTGAAATACATGAAAGGGCCGACCTCCTCGGATGCCGAGATCATGTTGGATTATGTCAGCGGCACCTGGATCTCCGAACCTTTTGTTTTCGCTGACGATACTTCTCACAGCTTCGTCGAGGAATTCACCATTTATCGGGACGGGACTTTTACCCTGCGCCACCTGATTCCGGACGCCCTGAATGAAAACGGCTATGCCGACGGCAGCTGGGAATCGGACTATCAGATCTCCGGTACAGTCGAAGTCATGGTGGACAGCAAGTGCATCCTCATGAAATACTCCGAATTCGGCAAAGATTATTATTTTGACCGCTATATGATCGAGAGCGGGGATGACCGGCTTGTCCTTCGCGAATATTATGACGACGCCGCGACCCAGAGCTATGATATCATTTATAAGCGGGTTGCCCCGGCGGCAGACTCTCCCGCCCAGGATGAGTTTGTCCAACAGCACGAGGCAGTATAACTCCACAGATTGTGCATTGCGCTCCCGGTTTTTTGCCGGGAGCGTTTGTCAAATTTACAAGATGAATTTTTCGGGAGGATAATTATGAGCGGCCGTGAACAATTGCAGCAGATGATACAGGATGCAAAATCGGTGGTTTTTTTCGGCGGCGCTGGCGTTTCGGTGCCAAGCGGCATCCCGGATTTTCGCAGCGCCGACGGCCTGTATAATCAAAAATACGACTATCCGCCCGAACAGATCATCAGTCACAGTTTCTTCTGCCGGAATCCGGAGGAATTCTATCGTTTTTATAAGGACCGCATGATTTATCCCGACGCAAAGCCCAACGCGGCGCACCGCAAGCTCGCCGAGATGGAAAAGGCAGGCAAACTGCGCGCCGTCGTTACCCAGAATATTGACGGACTGCATCAGGCCGCGGGCAGCCGCCAGGTGTTTGAGCTTCACGGAAGCGTGCATCGGAACTACTGCATGCGCTGCGGCCGCTTCTATTCGCTGGAGGAAATCATGCAGATGCCCGGCGTGCCGCGATGCAGCTGTGGCGGCATAATCAAACCGGATGTTGTTCTTTATGAGGAAGCGCTGGACAGCGCGGTGCTTGAAGGCGCGCTGCGCGCAATCGCCGAATGCGATCTGCTCATCATCGGCGGTACTTCCCTTGCGGTATATCCCGCGGCCGGTCTCGTGCGGCAGCTGCCCCGCTTTGCAAAGCTGGTCGTCATCAATAAAACGCCCACCCCTTCTGACAGCGCCGCCGACCTGGTGCTGCACGAAAGCATAGACCTCGCCCTGGACTCGGTCGTCCTTTAACTGCTTGTAGACAAACTTGTGTTGTGCGGCTTTTCCAACCCGCTCACAGACAGGCCCAAAAGCCGGACTTCCTTGCAGACACATCCATCCCAAAGCTTTTTTCGCCGCGATCCTGCAAGCCCCGCCGCGAAGACGGGAAGCGCAGAAGCGCAGCAATTCAGCGGATAACAACACAGATTTTGCCGAAACAGGCGATTCTGCACGTTTCAGCAGCCTTTTTCAAGACGGCCGGCCTCATTTCCTTATCTCTTGAGCAATTTTGAAGGGCGCCGCCGCTTGTTTTCGGCTTTCGCCGCACAGAACGCCCTCCTTTTTTCTCGGTTCTGCAACGAAAAACAGGGCGTTTTGCAGAAAATCTCCCCTTTTATAAAGGAGAATCCATGACTTTTCTTCACCTTTCCGACCTTCATCTCGGCAAGCGGCTGGGAGAATATGAACTTTATGAGGAACAGCGCGCCGTTCTTTGGGAAATCGTCGAATTATGCGGCGCGCGACGTCCCGACGCCGTCCTTATCGCGGGCGACGTCTATGACAAGCCGGTCCCAACCATTGAGGCGGTGCGCCTGTTCGACGATTTCCTCGGCGCTTTGTGCGACCTGAACATTCCGGTGCTGATCATCAGCGGAAACCACGATTCGGGCGAAAGGCTCGGCTTCGCAAGCGGCCTTATCCGAAAAAGCGGCGTGTATATCGCAGGCGCTTTTGAAGGCGCGCCCCGCTGTGTCACATTGCAGGATGATTTCGGCCCGGTCTGCTTCTGGCTGCTGCCCTTTTTGCGGCCGGCCACGGTGCGCGCCGCTTTCTCCGCGCTCGGATTGGACACCGAAGGCATCACCGACTATACCTCCGCAATCCGCGCTGCAATCGGACGCGCAACGCCTGATCCCGCCGTCCGCAACGTATTGGTTGCGCATCAGTTTGTGACCTGCCGCGGGCATTCTCCGGAACGCTGCGATTCCGAGACGCTCAATGCCGGCGGGCTGGACGATGTGGATCTGTCGGTCTTTGACCCCTATGATTATGTCGCGCTGGGCCACCTGCACGGGCCCCAGCGCATCGGCCGGGATACGGCCCGCTACGCCGGCTCGCCGCTTCCCTATTCGGTATCGGAGCAAAATCACCGCAAATCGGTCTGTCTGGTAAAGATGGAACAAAAAGGCCGGACCGAAATCGAGCTGGTTGGCCTGCATCCGCTGCGCGGCGTGCGCACCGTGCGCGGCAGCCTGGAAGAATTATGCGCCCCGGACTTTCCCGGCAGAGAACCGCGCGGGGATTATGTGCTCGCGCAGCTGCGGGACGAAGGGGCGATGCAGGACCCGCTGGCAAGACTGCGGGCGGTTTATCCGCGTCTTTTGGGAATCGAGCTGCTTCGCAGCGGCAGCGGCGCGGCCGAATTCAATGCCGCTGCGCTGGAATCCGCCCGCTTGGACCCGATGAACGCTCTGGAGGAATTTTTTTCCGGTCAGCTCGGCCGACCGATGAGCAGGACGCAGCGAGAAATCGCCAATTCCGTTTTTGAACGGCTCCGGGAGGAACAGACATGAGGCCGCTTAAACTTGAACTCTCCGCTTTCGGCCCCTATGCCTCGAGACAGGAGATCGATTTCCGCCGTTTCGGCGCGCACGGTCTGTTTCTGATCGCCGGCGATACCGGCGCGGGAAAAACCACCCTGTTCGACGCGATCACCTATGCCCTTTACGGCGACACCAGCGGGGGCAAACGGCGTCCCAAAACACTGCGCAGCGACTTTGCACTGCCGGAAACGCCGACTTATGTCGAACTGACTTTCGAAACGGCGGGAAGGATACATACCATCCGTCGTTCGCCGGAATATCTGCGGCCCTCCAAGCGCGGCGGCGGCATGGTCGCCAAAAGCGCTGAGGTAGAACTGAGGCTGGATGACGGCCGAATCATTACCCGGGAACGGGAGGTCGCGGAAACCATCGAACGGCTGCTCGGCGTGCGCTACGATCAGTTCACCCAGATCATCATGATCGCGCAGGGGGAATTCATGCGTTTTCTGC
This sequence comes from uncultured Clostridia bacterium, assembly GCA_944385925.1. Taxonomy (GTDB): domain Bacteria; phylum Bacillota; class Clostridia; order Oscillospirales; family Ruminococcaceae; genus CALWZE01. The sequence continues at coordinate 24,778 of CALWZE010000036.1, read as the reverse complement.
GCGCGGGCAGCGACGAGCGCGGCGAAATTTTCCGGCGCGTTTTCGACACCGGCATGTTTGAGCGGTTTCAGCAGCAGCTCCAGACCATGCGCAGCACCGAAAACGCCGAACAGACACGGATGTTTGAGCAGATTCGCTCGCTTTGTAGCGGTATACGCATCCCGCAGCAGCACCCGATGCGGCAGGAATTTGAGAAAGAGCTATCCGACCTCCCGACGCCCGCAAGCGCCGCGCTGTTTCTGGATTTTCTTCGGCGGCTTAACCTGGCGGACGGCGAGGCGCGAAACATCCTTGAAAACCGGCACTCCCTTGCCGCCGCCCGTGCGGAGAGCGCGAAAAAAGCGCTGGAAGAATTTCAACGGCTAAGCGCAAAACGCCTGCAGCTCCTTTCGCTGCAGGATAAGCTGGGAAAACTGCACGAACAGGGCGAACGGGTCGCCGCAGACGCTGAAATCTTAAAAGCGGCCGAGCGCGCGGCCACAGTACTGCAAGCCCAGACGCTCGCCCGGCGAGGCATGGAGGCGTTTGCGCGCGCGCAGAAAGCAGCGGAAGCCGCCGCCGCGCTCAGCTTGCAGAAAACCGAGGCGCTGCAGGAAGCGCATCGCATCGCGGACGAACAGAAGCAGCAGGCAGGCGCCGAAGACGCGCTGCGCGAAGAGGTCCGCACCCTCGAGGCCTCTTTAGAGGATTACGCCGCGCTGGAAAACATCCAGAAAAAACTGGAAGCCTGTGAAGTGCGTCTGGCCGAGCTGACGGAAACGCGGCAAAGCACCGAAGCCGCGCGGCAGGCCCTGCAAGCCAAAAGCGCACAGCAGCAAGCCGAGCTGGAGGCGCTTGCCGGGCTAGAGGAAAAGCTGGAAAACAACCGGCTGAATCGGGAAAGCAGCGAGCGCGACCGGCAGGAAGTTGCCCGCCTTTTGCAATCGGCGCAGTCGCTGGGTGATGCGCTTGCGCAGGCTGAGGCGGCCGCCCGGCCCCTTGTGGACTCTATCGACGTCTGTGAGAGGCGCAAAGCGGAATACGCTGCCTGTGAAGCGGCCTTTCTGCGCGCGCAGGAAGGATGGATCGCTTCCCGCCTTACCGAGGGTCAGCCCTGTCCTGTCTGCGGTTCGCTCGACCATCCCCATCCGTCGCCGCTTAAGGCGGACGCGCCGGACGAACAGGCTCTGAAACAGAGCAAAGCGCGCGCAGAGCAGGCTCAGGCCGCGCGGGACGAGCAGCTTCGGCAAAGCGAACGGCTGAAAGCGCGTATCGAAGAAGCCTGGCACACCCTTTCCCCGCCGCTTGCGGCGCGGGGACTGCTTTCAGCGCAGACCTGCGCATTGCCGGTTCCGGAGCGCTCGGCGATCACCGGCATAAAAACGGAGCTTCTGGACGCATTACAGCAATCCGAAGCCGCGCTCAAGCAGCTTCAATCGGAGCAGGAGCAGCTGGCCGGGCGGGTGACCCATCGGGAAAAACTGCAATCGGATTTGGCTGCCGCGGCTGAGGAAATCGCCCAACACACGCAGGCGCTTGCCCAGCTTGATACCCGGCAGCAGGCCGAAAAGCTGGACGCCGCGGCGATCCGCGCACAGCGGGACGCCATCGCGGCAAAGCTCCCCTATCCCGATTCGCAGCAGGCGCGGCAGCTTCTGCAAAAGCGGCGGGACGCGCTTGCCGCTTTGCAGAGAGAACAGGCAGCGGCCCTTGAACAGCTACGCGCGGCGGAAAGGGAAAGCGCGGCTGCCGACAGTGCGCTGGAGCAGAACAGACAGGCGCTGGAAACGGCTCAGGCGGAGCAGGACAGCAGCGCGCAGGCATATGCGGAAGCGTTAAAAGCAGCCGGATTTTCCTGTGAGCAGGACTTTGAAGCAGCGCTGCTCCCGCCGGAAAAACGCGAGGCGCTGCGCAGCTCGCTGGAGGAATACCGCGCCGCGCTGGAACGGACCGACGCCCTCATCCAGCAGCTTCGCGGCGAGCTTGCCGGAAGCTGGGCTGTGTCAAACGAAAATCCGCCGGACGAGCAGGCGCTTGCACAGACCGCCGGTCAGACTGCCGAATCGCTGCGGACGCTGGAAGAAGAGCTCTCCGAGCTGAAGATCCGGCTGTCGGTAAACACCGAACTGGCCGCAAAGCTCGGCCCGCTTCTGGAACGCTTCGACGCCCAGAACGCCCGCGCGGCCGAACTGGACGAGCTGTGCGCAGTCGTTGCCGGAACAGCATCCGGATTGTCCCGCGTGTCCTTCGAGCGGTACATTCAGTCCGCTTTTTTCCGTCGGGTGATCGATGCGGCAAACGAGCGGTTCCGTCGAATGAGCTCGGGCGCGTTTGAATTTCGCTATGCCGCCGAAGCGGCCCGAAAAAATGAAAAATCCGGCCTGGAGTTGCAGGTGCTGGACATGTACACCGGCAAACTGCGCGAAGTGCACACCCTGTCCGGCGGCGAAAGCTTCGTTGCCTCGCTCAGCCTCGCGCTTGGCCTGTCGGATGTGATTCAGCGAATGGCGGGCGGAGTTCGCCTGGACGCGATGTTCATCGACGAGGGATTCGGCGCGCTCGATCCGGTCTATCTCGACCGCGCGATGGAGATTCTCGGCGAACTTGCGCGCGGCGACCGTCTGGTCGGCGTGATTTCCCATGTTGCGGAGTTGCGGGAGCGGATCGGGGTAAGGGTCATCGTCAAAAAGGACCCGCGCGGCGGAAGCCGCGCTGAACTTGACCTCGGCTGAGCACAGGAATTACAGGAGGTATTATGATAAGAGAAGTCGACGTTTCGTTAATTTCCGACACGGTTATGCGGCTGTGCATTGAGGCAAACCGGGAATTACCCCGGGACATCTGCGAAGCGCTGGAAACAGCGCGCGGGCAGGAAACCTGGCCGACCGCGCTTAGCATTCTGGACGGCCTGATTGAAAATCACACCCTTGCGAAGCAGTGCAGCGCGCCGATTTGTCAGGATACCGGTATGGCCTGTGTTTTTGTCGAGCTTGGGCAGGACGTCCATCTGAACGGCTCTTTGCGCGAAGCGGTGGACGAGGGAGTCCGGCGCGGTTACGGCGAGGGGTATCTGCGCAAATCGGTGGTCGCCGATCCGATCCGGCGGGTCAATACCGGCGACAACACCCCCGCCATGCTGCATATCGAGCTGGTTCCCGGCAGCAAAATCCGCATTACAGTCGCGCCGAAAGGATTCGGCAGCGAAAATATGAGCCGCATCGAGATGCTGCGCCCGTCGGACGGATTGGACGGCGTTCGCCGCTTTGTGCTGGGCGCGGTCGAAAAGGCCGGCCCGAATCCCTGCCCGCCCGTCGTTGTCGGGGTTGGAATCGGCGGCAGTTTTGATCAGTGCGCGCTGCTTGCCAAAAAAGCGCTGCTTCGCCCCATCGACCGCCGGCATCCCGACCCCTTTTATGCGGCGCTGGAAACCGAACTGCTGGACTCGATCAACCGTCTCGGCATCGGGCCGCAGGGATTCGGCGGACGGACGACCGCGCTCGGCCTTTGCATCGAGACGCTCCCCACCCATATCGCCGGCCTGCCCTGCGCGGTCAACATCAGCTGCCACGTTACCCGGCGCAAAACCGCCGTGCTTTGAGAAAGGGGAATACAATGGTTAAAAAGATTACCGCGCCGCTCACCCGCGAGGCCGCGCGCGAGCTGCGCGCCGGAGATCTGGTGCTGCTGTCCGGCACGATTTACACCGCGCGGGACGCAGCCCACAAGCGGCTTTGCGAATTGCTCGCGCAGGGCGGACAGCCGCCCTTTCCGCTGGAGGACAGCGTGATCTACTTTGTCGGTCCGACTCCCGCCGCACCCGGAACCATCATCGGTTCCTGCGGGCCGACCACAAGCTACCGCATGGATGCGTATTCCCCCACCCTGATCGAGCGCGGTCAGACCGGTATGATCGGCAAGGGAGTTCGCAGCGAAGAGGTTATCGAATCCATGAAAAAACACGGCGCGGTCTATTTCGGCGCGACGGGCGGCGCGGGCGCGCTGCTTGCCCGCTGCGTGCGCGCCAACGAACCGGTCGCCTATGAGGATCTCGGCGCGGAGGCCATCCGGCGGCTGGTGGTGGAGGATATGCCGCTGACCGTCGTCATCGACAGTCTGGGACAGAACCTGTATGAGCTCGGCCGCGCGCGCTATCTCCAAGCGGTTGACGAGACACGGTAAAATCAAAAATAGTTTCCCGGAAAATTTAAAAAATAAATCTCCCGTGCCGAAAGCAGAAAGGGATAATCATATGGGAATGGTAATTTTGAGCGTTATCTGTTCTTTCGCCGCATATGTCATCGGAGCCGTAATTGAAAACACGCCGGGAGTGAATTTGCCTGGATTTGGCGTTGCATTGGCCGTGATTACAATGGGCGCTTTTATCCTGTCCAAATCAAGAAAAAAGTAAAGCCGTCCGATGGGTTGTCGGTTTTGCCGGGTCAACGTCGTGACGGCAAAGAAGGTACAGCACATGAAAGCATGGAAAAAAGCCCGGCTTCGCTATGACCTAAAAAGCGAGCGAACGGCCGTTAGAAAGCCCTCAGCACATTGCGGGGACAGCCCGGACCTCCTGATTAACAGCGAAATAACAGGCTGCAAGGCGGAAAGGGGGAGAATAAAATGAGATATCTGCGGCAGGCGGCGATCATCCTTGCCGTCACCTTTGCCGGCGAACTGCTGCATTATTACATTCCTCTTCCGGTGCCCGCAAGCATCTATGGCCTGCTCTTGCTGCTTGGGCTGCTGTGCAGCGGTATTTTGCGGCCGGAACATGTTCAGGACGCGGCGCGCATGCTGATTTCCTGGATGCCGCTGATGTTTGTCGCGCCTATCGCGGCGCTTTTGCCGGTCTGGGACCGGCTTGCACCCATCCTGCTGGCAGTTGCGGTTATCTCGGTTCTGTCCACTATCCTGACCATGGCGGTGACCGGGCGCACCGCGCAGGCAATCATGCACTTGGAGGCTAAGAAGAAAAAATGAGGGACTTTCTTGCAGATTCTCTGTATTTCGGTATCGGCCTCACCTTGATTGCCTACGAAATCGGTCTTTGGATGAAGCGCAGATTCAAGCTCGCGATCTTTCACCCGCTGCTCGTGGCGGGTGCGATCGTGATCGGCGTTCTGCTGCTGACCGGCGTCAGCTATGAGGAGTATAACAGTTCCGCAAACTATATTACCTATCTGCTTACGCCGACGACCGTCTGTCTGGCCGTGCCGCTCTATTCCCAGATCGAACAGCTGAAAGCGCACAAATTCGCCGTTTTGGGCGGTATTCTCGCCGGCGTGCTGACCAATCTTCTGACGATTTTCGGACTCTCCCTCCTGTTTGGCCTGCCGAAAACAGAGTATGTCACCCTGCTGCCCAAATCTATTACCACAGCAATTGCCATGCCGCTTTGCGAGGTATACGGCGGCGTTGTGCCAATCACCATCGCGGCCGTGACCATAACCGGCATCCTCGGTTCGGTTATTGCGAGTGGGGTCTGCCGTCTTTTCCGAATCAGCGAACCGGTCGCGCAGGGACTGGCTATCGGCACCGCTTCCCATGCGGCGGGCACCTCCCGCGCCATTGAACTTGGCGAGACACAGGGCGCGATGAGCTCGCTTGCCATTGCCGTCGCCGGTATCCTTACCGTTGTGGTCGTTCCGTTTTTTGTCAATCTCTACTGACATCCCGCCTGAATAAAGGTTGTGGGTCTTATCTGCTTTTGCAGCAAAGGATATGAAACGAGGAGCGCGCTTGTTTGAAGCGCGCTCCTCGTTTTTTCACTGCCCGTTTTCTGCCGCCCGATCGGCCGGATTTTGCAAAAATCCGTATTTTTGCGGTGTTTTATCGCAGCAGCTGCTCAAACCCGCTGCTGAACAGGGTTGTCTCTTCATCTACAATCCACAGCGCCTGCACATCCTCCAGCGACTCAACAAGGGCTTTCCCCTCCTCGTAAGGCATGACATAAAGCGCGGTGGACAACGCGTCCGCAAGGCCGGAATCCCCGCAGATCACGCTGACCGAGTCAAAATGTGCCGCGGGATAAAGGGTCTCGGGATCGATAATATGATGATAGCTTTGTCCATCCACCGTGTAGCTGCGCTGATAGTTTCCGCTGGTTACCACACAGCCGGAAGCGATCTGCACCGTGTAATCATAGGAATCCGGGTCATAGGGGCTTTGGATGCCGACCGCCCAGGGTTCGCCCGCCTCCCCCTTGGGGCCGATCGCACTCACGTTGCCGCCAACCGAAATAAGATAGCGGCTGATCCCCTGTTCGAGCAACTCGGCAGTCACCTGCTGCACTGCGTATCCCTTCGCGATCGCGCCGACATCCAGCCGCATCTGCGGATCGGCCAGATAAACGGTGCCGGCCTGCTCATCGATCACCATCTGCTCGATGTCGGTGTGCTTTGCCGCTTCCTGCAGCGCCTGCTGAGGCGGAAGCTGTGCGTTTTCCGGATCTTCGATACCGGCTTCGCGATACTGGTGCCAAATTTCCAGCACGCTTCCCATCGCAACGTTCACCATGCCGCCGCTGATTTCATACGCCTGCCGGGCAAAAAGCAGAAGGTCAAGGATACGCCTGTCCACTTCTACCGGCGCAATGCCGGCATTATCATTGATCGTCTTGATGTTGTTCAGGTCCGGATAGTCGTTATAGATATCGTACAGCTCATGGTACTCCTGCAACAGGTCGTGGATGACCTGCACCTCCTGCTCAAACGCCTCTTCATCCGGTGCGTAACCAACCACGATCGTCACCGTGTCGAACAGGTTAAGGAAGCTCGCCTGTCTTTTTTTCCATTCACCGCTCTCCTGCCGGTCCGCACATCCGGCAAGGGACAGGCAGAGCAGCAGGCTCAAAAGCACGGCTGTGATTTTTCTGCGCATCAGCTGGGTCCCCTTTCCGTTTCCCGGCAGCCGAAAAAGAACTTCGCCGCCGAAACCGGAATTATTATAACACATTTGCCGTGGGATACACTATCCGTTCTGTTCTGTCTCCCCGCTTTGTTCCGGATGATGAATTCTCGCCGCACGCGCAGTGAGCGCGGTGAAATCGGCAATTCGAATGGTCACCGAGCTGCGCAGGTCGGGTTCGCTGGCACGGCCTTCCTGATCCAGCACGATCTGTTCCACCTGATCCGCAGTTTTGCCGCAGACATATTGCGCAAAAGCCTCCGCCTGCTCATACCACTCTTTGCCAATGGAGGACTGCGCCTTCATTCCGTAAGCCTCCGCAAGCTGATTTTTGGTTTGCGGACGCGCCTCCGGGTCGGAAATCAGACTGCCGTCCGCGGCAAAATTTGCTTCGGTTTCCAGTCCGTCCACAATACAGCTGGTAATCGTCCCGTCGGCCGCGGTTGTAACCGCCGCCATTTCCAGAGAAAAGGAAACGCTGCCCTCTTCCCCCGCCTCGGCGGGACGGGAAGTCTGGCTGCCGGTCACGGCCAGCGCGACGCTGTCTCCTTTTTCTGCCCCAAGCGGCTGCGCTCCATTCACCGCGGCTTCGATATAGTTGACGAAATAGGCGCAGGACAGGGTCACCGAGCTTGCGAGATCCGGATCGGTCGGTTTTCCCTGTTCATTAAAGGAAATCTCTTTGAGTTCCTGCACTGTTTTTCCGATACAGTACTGCTCAAAGCTCTGAATCTGTTCGTTCCATTCCCGGCCAATGGATGAGACCGATGCCATCCCGTACGCTGCGCCAAGATCGCGCTTGCCGGTCAATCCGGTTTGCGCCTGACCGGTCAGCATACCCGCTGCGTCAAATCCTGTCTCGGACTGCACCTGGTCGATCATCAGGCCCTCTATTCTTCCCTCTTCATCGACAGTGACCGCCACAAAGGTTGCCTGCAATTTGACAAGCCCGTCCGCTTCACCCTGCACCCCGGCTGACCCTTCATAGCTTGCAGAAGTATAAAGCCCGGTGCGCAGCCTGTCGCCTGTCTGCGCGGGTTTATTCTCCTGTGCGCTGTTTTCGTTTTCCTTCTCCGACGCCATACAGCCGCAAAGCATCGCCGCGCTCAGTGCCAAAGCAAAAAAAGTTTTTATAAAGCTTTTCATTTTTTCTCCCTTTCTTCGGCGTCTGGAACCGCCTTTCTTTACCGAAGCTTTGGCACAAAGTCAAAAATCTATACTTTACACGCAGAAATCGACCAAATACAGGCCGGAAAATGTTCATAATTATTTCATACTCTGTTCAGGTCGAATTAAGAATAGGAGGTTAAGATATAGGTGTCGTAAGGAAATTGTAACTTTTACATTCTGTGCAATGATTCACTGCCCTGAAAGCACAGACGGGCGAACCGGTTCCCTCAGGGCAGACAACCAACAACCGCGAACAGTGCGGATTACATAAATCAGGTACTACTCCTCTTACTCTTTTTTTGTTTGCACATTCTCTCAATTGCGCAAAAGACCCCGTCTGATGGACGGGGTCTTTTGCTTTCCGATTTCTACCTTAAACAACAAATCCGCACAGCCGGCTTGCCAATCTGTTTTTCCCCTTAACGCTTGATACAGCCATCGTTTTTTGAGAATCGTTCGAACAGCGCATCCACTTTTTTCTGCACGCAAAAAAGCTTCGGAATGCGCTGCATTCCGAAGCTTTTCACGCAATTTATCAGACGGATTTGTTTGCTTTTGCCCGCCGTTTTATCCATTTGACCAGCTCCACGATCGGAATGATCAGGAAGGCAAGGCCCATTGCAACGCCATACTCGGCAGCCGAGATGTGCTCGAAACCAAATGCATTATTCAGGAAGGGAATATAAATAACGCCGGTGGTCAGCACGAGCGAAAGCAGCATCGCGCCGTACAGGTAAATGTTGTGGGAAGGCAGACTGAATACCGACTTTGTCTGAGAACGCATGTTAAAGCCATGGAAAATCTCTGCCATCGACATGGTCAAAAAGGCCATTGTCATACCGTCGGGACTGTTCGCAATTTCCCAGACACCGGCTTCCATGAAGTGGCCGATGAAATATGCTGCCAGTGTCAGCAGCGAAACCAACACGCCCTGATAAGCAACGTCGGCGCCAAGTCCGCCCGCAAAGATGCCGTCGCGCGGATTGCGCGGCTTGCGGCGCATGATGTCCGGCTCGCCCTTCTCCATACCGAGTGCAAGCGCCGGGAAGGAGTCGGTGATGAGGTTGATCCAGAGAATATGAACCGGTTCCAAAATGGTAAATCCGAGCATGGTTGCGCAGAAAATCGAAATGACCTCGCTCAGGTTGCTGGAGAGGAGGAACTGGATGGATTTGCGAATGTTGTCATAGATCCGGCGTCCCTCATCGACCGCGCTGACGATGGTTGCGAAGTTGTCGTCCGCAAGCACCATGTCCGCGACATTTTTGGTGACGTCGGTACCCGTAATGCCCATACCGACGCCGATATCCGCCGCCTTAATCGAGGGCGCGTCGTTGACGCCGTCCCCGGTCATCGCCGTGATGCAGCCTTTCTTGCGCCACGCATTGACAATTCTCACCTTGTGCTCGGGCTGCACCCGCGCGTAAACCGAATATTTCTCCACCTCGCGCTCGAAATCTTCATCCGAAATTTCGTCCAGCTGGGCGCCGGTAATCGCCTGACTCGGATCGGTGATGATTCCAAGCTGGGTGGCAATCGCAACCGCGGTATCTTTATGGTCGCCTGTAATCATGATCGGGCGAATGGATGCGCCCTTGCACTCCTGAATTGCGGCCGCCACCTCTTCGCGCACCGGGTCAATCATGCCCTGCAGGCCGAGGAAGATGAGATCCTGTTCCAGATTCTCCGGGGCAAAGCTTTCGGGCATCCCGTCCCATTTTCTTACGGCGCCCGCGAGAACCCGCAGCGCTTTGTCTGCCATCTCCTTGTTTTTCCCGAGAATATCCGCGCGCAGGTCGTCGGTCAGTTCAACCTCACTGCCGTTAAGCAGCATTCTGGTGCAGCGTTTGAGCAGCTCATCCGGCGCACCCTTGGTAAACTGGACATAACCGCCGCGGCCGTCCGCGTGGACGGTGGACATCAGCTTGCGCATCGAATCGAAGGGCGCTTCCCCGACACGCGGATATTTTTCTTTCAGCGCAGGTTTGCGCAGCCCCAGCGAGCAGGCATAGTTGACCAGCGCATTCTCGGTCGGCTCACCGACCGCCTGATCGTTCTCGTCCAGCTCAGAATCCGAGCACAGCGCCATTGCGGTGGCGAGCAGCCGGTCGTCGGACGCTTCGGTCTGGACGACCGTCATTTTGTTCTGGGTCAGGGTACCGGTTTTATCCGAACAGATAATCTGAGTACATCCAAGCGTTTCGACCGCGGTCAGTTTGCGAATCACCGCATTGCGGCGGGACATCTTGGTTACCCCGATGGACAGCACGATGGTCACAACCGCGGAAAGGCCTTCCGGAATGGCGGCCACAGCGAGCGAAACCGCAACCATAAATGAATCCAGGATAACACTGCCGCTGAATGAGCCGGCGCGCAGGACGCCGACGCCAAAAATCACGGCACAGATTCCCAGCACGATCCAGGTCAGGGTTTTGCTCAGCCTTGCGAGCTGATTCTGCAAAGGTGTTTTGCCGTCCTTCGCCTGAGAAATCGCGTCGGCAATTTTGCCCATCTCGGTCTGCATTCCGGTCGCGACGACGACGGCTTTTGCGCGTCCGTAAGCAATTGAGCTTCCCATGTAAAGCATATTGCTGCGGTCGCCCAGCGGTACCGGTTTGCCGTCCGGGCTTTGCAGCGGTTCGGTCTGCTTGTTGACCGGCACAGATTCGCCGGTCAGCGCAGATTCCTCCGCTTTCAAGCTGGCGGCTTCCAGGATGCGCGCGTCCGCGGGGATGGCGTCGCCCGCTTCCAGCAGCACGACGTCGCCAACCGCAACGTCTTCGCTCCTGATCTGCCGAATGCGGCCGTCCCGCAGAACCTTGCTGGTTGCCGCCGACATTTCATTGAGCGCTTCAATCGCTTTTTCCGCCTTGCTCTCCTGCAGCACGCCGAGCACCGCATTGAGCACGACGACAAACAGGATGATGAACACGTCGGTAAAGGATTCGCCTGCATAAATCGAGGTTGCTGTTGAAACAGCAGCCGCTGCAAGCAGGATGATGATCATCGGGTCCGCAAGCTGCATCATAAAGCGCTTGAAAATCGAGACCTTTTTCGCTTCCACCAGTTTGTTTTTGCCGTGCTTTTCCAGCGACGCGGCGGCCTGTTCGCTTGTCAGGCCATTTTGACTTGAGCCGACTTCCCGCAGGACCTCGTCGGCGCCTAACAGATAATGATCCATTCTTCAACACTCCTTGCTATCATTGTGGGACAAAAATCGATCGGCTATGCCTCGATGACGGCGTCCGGCAATTAAATAAAAAAAGACCCGTGCAGGACGAGGTATCGCCATACACGAGTCTCATTCTCAAGGCAAAGATTATCCCGGCAGCCTTTTAGCCAAACCAGACGCAGATACCACCGCGCCATGCTGTTGATTTGGCGCGCCGAAAACCGACGCCAAATTACTCCCTCAGTGTGTAACTCACACTAGCATACTCCTGTGTCAAAGTCAAGGATTTCCAGTTGTTTTTCGCGCTGCTTTTTAAGCCGTAATATTAATACAATATAAATATTTCGCTAAAATTTCGAAAAACCCTTTTTTATTCCCCGGATATGCTATAATGAGCTAATTAACAACCATTATGCTTTTATTCAGAAAGAGGGGATTGTACACTTTTTATGGACACACACATAGCCGGCTCAATCAGTATCATGGTTTTTCTGGTGGTCATGTCCGCCTATTTTTCGGCGACCGAAACCGCCTTTTCTTCCATGAACCGTACAAGAATGCAGGCCCTTGCGGATCGCGGCAACAAGCGCGCAAAGCTGGCGCTTGAGCTCAGCGATCAATATGATAAACTGCTGACGACAATTTTGATCGGAAACAACATCGTCAACATATCTCTGACGGCGGTATCCACAGTGTTCTTCGTCGCGCTGCTTGGCGATCTGGGCGCGACCCTGTCCACCGTGATCATTACGATTGTCGTGCTGATCTTTGGCGAAATTTCACCCAAAAGCCTTGCCAAGGAGGCTCCGGAAAGCTTTGCACGTTTTTCCGCCCCCATTCTTCGGCTGCTTATGATCCTGCTGACGCCGGTAAACTGGCTTTTTTCCCAATGGAAAAAGCTGCTGTCCCGCCTGCTGCGGGTGCGTGAAGACCGCAGGGTTACCGAAGCGGAACTGCTGATTCTGGTGGACGAGGCGGCAAACGGCGGCGGCATTGACGAGCAGGACAGTGAGCTGATTCACAGCGTCATTGAATTTAATGATCTTGAGGCATACGACATATATACCCCCCGCGTGGATGTCGTGGGCATCCCGCTCGGCGCGGATAACGACGAAATCGCCCGTCTGTTTGGCGAGACGGCATTTTCCCGGCTGCCGGTTTATAAGGACAGCCTGGACGACATCGTCGGCGTGCTGCACCTGAAAGATTTTTACTGCGACGTGCGCGGAAAAGGCATGCCGCTTCTTGAATCGCTTCAGAAAGCGGTTTTTGTCACACCTACCATGAAGATCAGCGATCTGCTACGGATGCTGCAAAAGCATAAAGCACACATGGCCGTGGTAACCGATGAATACGGCGGCACAATGGGAATTGTTACCATGGAGGATATTCTCGAGCAGCTGGTCGGCGAAATCTGGGACGAGCACGACGAGATTGTTGTCGAATTTCGTGATAACCCGGATGGAAGCGCTTCGGTTGCCGGTTCCGCGGAGGTGGAAAAGTTTCTCCAGCGCTTCAGTCTCAGCGATCCGCAAACCGAGTCCTCAACTGTCAGCGGATGGATCATGGAGCAGCTGGGACATATTCCCAATCCCGGTGAGAGCTTTGAATTTGCGGGACGCAAAATTGTCGTGAGCGCCGCAGACAACAAACGTGTAACCGAAATCCTCATTTTCCCGCAGTCAGAGCCGGCGTCTGACCAGTTGAAAGAAGACTAAAAACGATCTGAACGAAGCAAGCCGCGCCGTTCAGCCGTTATCAGGATAATTGCGCCAGCCGGCGTATTATTTGTACAAAGAAGGGATTTCATGGAACTCAATAACAAAACCATGCGAAGAATTATATTTATTATCTGCTTTGCGGTTATCCTGATCTGGCTGGTATTTCTGCCGGATTCCGTCAACCAGGTTTTCAGCCGCATAGTCGGTATATTTTCCCCATTGATCGTCGGCTGCATCACCGCATTTATTATCAATGTACCCATGCGCGCCATCGAAGCCCGGCTGTTTGCTAAAAAGCCCAAACTGGCAAAGCTGCGCCGGCCGCTTGCAATGGTGCTGGCGCTGCTTTTCTGCCTGGCCGTGGTCGCATTTGTTGTCATGGCTGTCATTCCGGAGCTTGTGCAGACGATTTATCTTGTTGCAAGCAGTTTGCCTCCTTATTTCGGCGAAGCGGCGGATAAACTGATCAGCTGGGCAAACCGCGTCTTTCAGGAAACGCCGGAGCTGCTGAACGCAATCAACGCAATAGACTTTAACTGGGCAAAAATTGCCCAGGACGCCTGGGGATTCCTGCAAACAAGCGTTACGAGCGTTTTCGGTTCCACGGTTACTATTGTAATCGGTCTTTTCGGCGGCATTTCCAATTTCTTCATCGGCTTGATTTTCGCGATTTACCTGCTTTTTGCCAAGGAGACCCTTACAAGACAGATCCGCATGCTGCTTTATGCCTGGCTTTCCCGACGGCGTGCGGACCGCGTCGTATACATTGCCTCGCTGACCCATAAAGCTTTTTCCAGCTTTATCTCCGGTCAGTGTCTGGAAGCTTGCATTCTTGGCGTTATGTTCGCGCTCGCCATGTGGATATTCCGTTTTCCGCACGTCATGCTCATAAGCGTTTTGATTGGTTTCCTCGCCCTGATTCCGATTTTCGGCGCCGTTATCGGCTGCGTCATTGGCGCTTTTCTCATCCTCGTGCAGAATCCGATGCAGGCCGTGTGGTTCGTATTGATGTTCCTGGTAATTCAGCAAATCGAGGGCAACGTTATCTATCCGAGAGTTGTTGGAAAATCGGTCGGTCTGCCCGCAATCTGGGTGCTGATCGCCTGCACAATCGGCGGCACCGCGTTCGGTCTTGCCGGCATGATCGTCATGATCCCGATCTTTTCGGTTTTGTACACGCTGATTGGAGAAAGCGCAAAACAGCGGCTGCGTGAAAAGGAGATTTCCACGGAAAAGCTTTAATCCCGCTTTGGCAGCTTTCATATGTTTTTCTATAACGATCTGGTTAAGTTGGTTCGCAAAGCATCAAAAACAAATATTTCCATCACTTCAATTGCGCCTTTCGGGGCGCAATTTCTTTTTTTCGTCGTTTTTCTCAATATTGTTCGTTTATGATTGGCAACATTAGGACGAAATAGACAATTTGGCTTTCAAAAATTTGTAATCTTTTTTTAAGCGCTTTCGTCATGATGCCGAAAATCCCCTCATTGAATTCGCTGCACTTGAAAAATTATGTGAAAACCGCTATCATAAAAAGTACCTTTGAGATGGTGTGTTTTCAGTTCTTCAGCAAAACCCATTGAAAGAGAGACTATTCATGCGAAAAAAAATTATTGCGCTGGTGCTTGTGCTCGTAGCACTGTGTTCGCTTGCCCCCCTTGCTTTTGCAACCGACGGCGGCGGCGTAGCTGCGAGACTGGCGAATATCCAAACTCTGTCCGGATATACCGTTGGCACCGCCGAGTATAACTGTTATCTGTTCGCGGGACGGGTGTTCCGCATGATTTTCGAGTACGACACAAGTCCCAATGTCAATTACCACGGGGACTACGATTCAAATAACCACAACACCACCCTGATCGGCCGCATGTATACCCCGATGTCCTGCAGCATTATTTCCTGCGGCGGCAAGGATCCGGTCAGTCAGGAAGCCAAAGCTCTGACCCTCGGTCAGGTTACCATTGAAAACACACGCACCCTGATGTCCATGGCAATGGTTGGCGACATTCTGCAGGGCCATCGCGGAGACGGCGTGCACACCATGATCGTCCAAAGCGTCAATTACGAGAACGATATCCCTGTCAGCGTGACCGTCTACCACGGCAACTGGAACAGTCAGGTTACCATCTCTACCTTTTCGATTGAAACGCTGGTCGAAACCTATGACCATGCGCTTTCCCTGTTTCGCTCCACCAATTACTACCTGATTGACAGCGGCACCTCGGTTTACTTCAACACAACCGGCGGCTCTGCCTCCTATGTAAGCAAATTTGTGGACGGCGGCGCGGCAATCGGTGAGTTCCCTTCGGTTTCCCGCGCAGGGTACAGTTTTGACGGCTGGTACACCTCTGCGACCGGCGGTTCCAAAGTTGACGCCACTACTGTTCCTACCGAGTCCGTGCTGCATCTTTACGCGCACTGGACCCCCGAAAGCTACACTGTGAGCTTCGACCCGACCGGCGGCTCCTGTGAAGCGGTCTCCAAGGAAGTCACCTTCGGCGGCAGCTACGGCACTTTGCCGGATGCCGTGCGCGAGGGATACACTTTTGCCGGCTGGGCGACAAAGGCGGACGATGCAGGCACCGTTACCCGTGACACGGCGGTTGCCGTGAACCACGACCATACCCTGTACGCCATTTGGGAATCCAACATATATACTGTCGACCTTGAAGCCGGCGAAGGCAGTCTTGAACAAACCAGCATGGATGTCGCATTCGGGCAGCCTTACGGTGCACTGCCTGTGCCGACGCTGGAAGGTTATCTTTTTGCCGGATGGACAACCGATGAAGCGGGGGCAAACCTCGTTGAAAATGATACGGCTGTTGCCATCGCGTCGGATCATACCCTTTACGCCTCGTATGTTCCGCTTTTCACCGGAACTGTTTCCAATCTGACAGTTACCAGCAGTGCCAGCGATTCTATCACCTTGCAATGGGACGAGACCGCAGGCGCCACAGGCTATGAAATTTTCCGTGTTAAACAGGAAAGCGACGAGCCGGAAAAAATCGCTGTAGTTGAGGGCGCCTCCTCTGTCAGCTATACCGACGGCGGCCTGACCGAAGGCGAAGCGTATTATTATGCAGTCCGCGCTTATCAGACCAGCGGACGTATCGTGCAGTACAGTGCGCCGACCGATTTAGTTCACGGTGCCTCTTTTGTGCAGGCGCCGGATACACCGACAAAATTCAAGGCGGTTTCTCCCTCCTCGACCTATGTGTCTTTGTCCTGGTCTTCGATGGACGGTGCAACAGGGTATGAGATCATGCGTTCCACGACGCCTGACGGACCTTTTGTGACGATCTACGTCACCCCGAATAACTCTACCACCAATACTGCCTGTGAACCCGGAACCACCTATTACTATCGCGTGACCGCCATTCGCGCAGCGGGCGATTCGGTCGCACGCAGCGCGGAAAGCGAGACAATAGAGGTCACGACCCCTGCTGAATAAGAACAATTTTAAAAAAAGCGGCGCTTTCGCGTCGCTTTTTGACTGTATAATAACCTATTCAACCGTGCAAGGAGGTCCTTTATGCCCAGACCGCAGAAATGCAGACGTGTCTGCGCGCTTCCTCAAACACGCGGCTTTCGGCCCGTTGACAAAAGCTGCGCCAGACAAACGCCCGTCATTATGGCTTTGGATGAGTTTGAAACCATTCGCCTGATCGACCGTGAGGGGCTGAATCAGGAAGAGTGCGCGGCGCAGATGCAGGTCGCACGGACGACCGTGCAGTCCATTTATCTGCGCGCCCGCCAAAAGCTTGCGCAGGCGCTTGTGGACGGGCATCCCCTTTTGATTGAGGGCGGCGAGGTCATCGTCTGTGAGCGAAGCGCAGCCTGCCGTGCTTCAGGCTGCCGGTGCCGATGCCATGCCGCCGATGCCAATCGCTGAGATAACCTAATCTTCACATGGAAAGTCACCGGACATTGCTTTCGCTTTTCTTCCCTGAAAACTCACAGTGCTTCCGGTTCGCCGTTTGTTCCATTACAAAATTATTTCATATGCGTTCCGCAATTTCGTTTGGTTTATCGATTGAATGCCGAGCGCTTGGGTGCTATACTCGATTTTGCTTCAGATGATTTAGGGAAGGCGTACATAAAATGAGAAAAAATTACGAAATGGATATGTGCCATGGGCCGCTGTTCGGAAAGCTGCTTCGCTTTGCCGTTCCATTAATGCTGTCCAGCGTCCTTCAGCTGCTTTTTAATGCCGCGGACGTCATTGTTGTCGGCCAGTTTTCCGGTAATCAGGCGCTTGCTGCCGTCGGTTCGACCAGTTCTTTGATCAGTTTGCTCGTCAACCTGTTTATCGGCCTGTCGGTTGGCGCCAATGTAATGGTTGCCCGGTACTACGGCGCGGGCGACCGGGATCATCTCTCACAGACAACCCACACAGCCATTCTCACCGCTCTTGCCGGCGGCACATTCCTGATCTTTGTCGGCATCGCACTCTCCCGTCCTGTTCTGGAACTCATGGGCACGCCGCCGGACGTCATCGATCAATCCATTCTGTATATGCGCATATACTTTTTAGGCATGCCCTTTTTTGTCGTCTACAATTTCGGCGCAGCAATTCTGCGCGCGGTCGGCGACACCCGGCGCCCGCTCTATTTCCTGACTGTTGCCGGAATTATTAATGTCATTTTTAATCTTTTCTTTGTCATCGTCTTTAAGCTTGGCGTCGCCGGCGTGGCAATCGCAACTGTTATCTCCCAGATCATTTCCGCCGTGCTGATCCTGCTGTGCCTGACCCGCGCAGACGGTATTTACCGGGTTAATCTCAAGGCGCTGCACATCTATCGCGACAAGCTCTGGTCCATGCTGCGCATCGGCCTGCCCGCCGGGCTTCAAAGTGTCATCGTCAATCTGTCCAACGTCCTTATCCAATCTTCAGTCAATTCCTTTGGTTCGCTAGCAATGGCCGGACACACTGCCGCGAGTAACGTTGAAAACTTCCTTTATGTCAGCGTCAATGCGGTTTCTCAGACAGCGCTGAGTTTTACCGGCCAGAACATGGGCGCGCGTCTGTATAAACGGGTTGACGAAGTGCTTAAAAAATGCCTGCTTATTGTTGTTTGTCTGGGGTTCACAATGGGCTGGCTGATGTTTTTGTGCGGCCGGCCGCTGCTGCATATCTTTTCTCCGGATCCCGAAGTCGTCGAATATGGCATGATCCGTATGGCCATACTCGGTATCCCCTACGCCATCTGTGGACTGATGGATGTGCTGCCGGGCGCGCTGCGCGGAATCGGCAGTTCTCTCATGCCCACAATCATTTCCCTGACCGGCACCTGCCTGTTCCGTGTTTTCTGGATCTACACCATCTTCCGCGCCGCGCCGAGTCTCGAAATCCTTTACCTTTCCTATCCGATCTCCTGGTCGCTGACCGTTTTAATGCAGGGAACCTGCTACTTTTTTGAGCGCAGGCGGCTGTTTCGCAAAGCGCAGGCCGAGGCGCCGCTCGAAGCGCAGGTCTGATTCAGCAACCATGCTGCCGCCTTGCGCCGCGAAGGTCTGATCACAAGTCTTGTCCTGATAGGCATAAAGTTTTGATTAATGAGCGTGCAAAACCGCATCCGCAAACGGATGCGGTTTTTTTATTGCAATTCTGCAAGGCCGAAAAAAGCAAAACGTCAGAGTTTTCGAAAAACAGAGCCTGCTCCCTTCCGGGTCGCTGACCGACGGCCCGAAAACTTTTTTATCCAGGCGGTTGCTCGCGCGCTGATCTTCTTCCCGGCAGGAAAGTTTTTGCCCACTTTCTTGAAAAAGCTCGATACTCTTTAGAAATCTTAAGAATTTTTTGAGTTCATCTTGCATTCCGCTCTCTATGCTGATTGCATGGACAAAATCAGTAAAGAGGTGTGCGGATGAACGGATATGGCGCTCTTGTACGGGATGAGGTGGACGATTTTGTCTGTACACATCCCAACGGAAGTTTTATGCAGATGCCCTGCTGGGCGCAGACTCGCCCGGACTGGGAATCCGAATTACTTTGTGTTCGCGGCAGCGATCAGAAAATTGAGGCTACCATGCTGCTGTTGTTTCGCACCGTCCCTTTGCTGGGGACGGTGGCCTATGCGCCTCGCGGACCGGTCTGCGACTACCATGATCCAACAACGGTGGACGCCATCCTCTCTCTTGCAAAAGACGCCGCCATGCGCAGACACGCGATTTTTCTGCGCGTCGACCCGCCCATGCAGGCACAGGACAGCCGCGCCATTGAACTTTTTCAACAATTCGGTTTCAAACCGCCGGTCTGCGCGTTTGCGCGCACGATTCAAACTGCTGAGAATTATCTGATCCCGCTGTCCGGAAAATCATTGCAGGAAATTTTGAGCGCCTGTTCTCCAAAATGCCGCTATAACATCCGGCTTGCACAGCGAAAAGGGGTGGAGTGCCGCGCGGTAGACCCGTTTGAGTACCTCGACCGATTCTACGCCCTGATGCAGGAAACCTCCCTTCGCGACGGTTTTCCCTGTCGTCCAAAGGGATATTTTTCCGGTCTTTTTAAGGCTTTCGGTCCGGAAAACTGTCGTTTATTCATGAGTTTTTACGGTGGAGTTCCGCTTTCCGGCGCCATTGCCATCCGCCGAGGCGACACCGTCAGCTATCTTTACGGCGCAAGCAGCGGCAATGTGCGGGAGGTCATGCCCAACCATCTCATGCAATGGGAGATAATTCGCTGGGCACATGCGGAACACTGTGCTTTGTACGACATGATGGGCGTGCCGAACCATTGCTTCAAAGATGCGCCGGAATATGGTCTTTACAGATTCAAAAAAGGGTTCGGCGGCGAGGTATGTGAATACGCCGGGCAATTTGATTTGGTTTTCAGCCCATTGCGCGCCCGTCTTCTCCCTGTGATCCGCCGCTTATACAGCGCCGCCATAAAGAAGAGAAACCGTCTGCGGCAAGCGGCTTTGCTTTAAGCCCAAAGAGAAAGGAACTGGACAATATGAAAAAACTGAAATCACTTTTTTCCCGCCCGATTAAGCTGCACAAAAAAAGCATTCTGCTGATCAGCGTGCTTTGCGCCGCTCTGCTTATTTCCATTTTGGGGTTCGTCGTTCCAAAATTAAAGGTTTCCGGCACAAAGGATAAAGACACGAATTATCGCACAACAGTTTTGCAGGCGCAGACCATGACCGAAAGCATTTCGGTTTCGGGTATGGTAGGCTGTCAGAACGTCGTCAATGTCACCGCCACGGGCGCCGAGCGTGTCAAGGAAATCCATGTTAAGGTCGGACAGACCGTTCACAAGGGCGATCTGCTTTTCAAACTGGATACCACGGAAATTGACAAAGAGCTGGAAAAGCTCGGCAGTTCGGGAACACGCGCAATCAAGGACGCGCAGGAAATTCTGGACAGCGCGGTGAACGCGCAGAAAGCGGCGGTGGAAAGTGTTAAGCGCGCCGAGTCCCGCCGCGCCGAAACCGCCGCCCAGGCCCAAAAGGCTTTTGCCCCTTACCAATCTGCGCTGAATTCCTGTGCGCCCGCCAAATCCGCCTATGACGCCGCGCTCGCCCGCAAAGAGCAGGCCGGCGCGGCCCTGAATCTCGCGCTTGCCGCCGACGAACAGGCAAAAGCCCAGCTGGAAACTGCGCGCACCGCCTTTGACGCTGCCGCGCCCGACGACGCCGGAAAAGAATCTCTGCGCATAGAGCTGAGCGCAAAGGAATCCGCACAGGCAAGCACCAGCGAGACGCTGCGCCAGGCACAGGCGCAGTACGCCGAAGCGGAAACCGCTCTGTCGCAGGCAGAAACCGCCTATCAGGCAGCCAAGGCCAACAGCAACCTCGACGCGCTGGAAACCGCCTGGAACGCCGTGTCTGCGGCGGATACAGCCGCACTGGAAGCATTGGAAGCAGCCAAAAACGCCCAGACACAAAGCGATGAATCGGTCAAATCCGCGCGGCGTTCGCTGGAAGCGGCCAAGAGCTCGACCGAATATTCCGAACTGCTCAAGCGCAAGGAACAGTGCACGATCAAAGCGGAATCCGACGGGACGGTCACCGAAATCAACGCGACCATCGGCTCGTCTCAGGGCACGGCCCCGCTCGCAGTGATTCAGGATCTGGATCATCTGGTCGTGTCGGTCAACATCAAGGAATTTGACATTTCCCGCGTCAGCATCGGCCAGGAGGTACTTATCCGCTCGGATGCAACCGGAAGCCGCGAGGTGCGCGGCAAGGTCTCTCAGATTGCCATGACCGCCAAAACCGCCGAAAGCGGAAGCGGCGTCTCCTTCCCGGCCGTCATCTCGCTGCAAGCCAAAGAATCCGACCTGCGTGTCGGCATGAACGTAAAGGCGCAGATCGTCCTGTCCCAGAAAAAAGGGGTGTTCATGGTTCCGCAGGATGCCGTCGGAGAGGAGAACGGGGTTTCGGTCGTCTATCTGAAGGAAGAGAATGGCTGGAAAGCGGTTCCGGTCACAACCGGACAGACCGATGATTATTTTATCGAGATCTCCGGAAACGCGCTCAAGGAGGGTCAGGAGATCCGCAGCAGCGCCGACTTGCGGGAAGCCATCCAAATGAGCGACGCCGTGTAAAAAGGGGGGAATCGCTTTGAACGAGCAAAACGTTATATCCATGCAGGGAATCTGCAAGAGCTTTTTTCTCGGGCGGGGCCAGGAAGAGCTGCGGGTGCTCAAAGAGATAGACCTGGAAATTCCCAAAGGGCAGTTTGTCGCAATCGTCGGGGCTTCCGGGTCGGGAAAATCCACCCTTATGAATATTATCGGCGCGCTGGATCGCCCAACGGCGGGCAGCTATCGCCTTGGCGGGGAGGATGTCGAATCTCTGGACGATCGCGCGCTTTCCCGCATACGCAACCGCCATATCGGTTTTGTATTCCAGAATTTCAATCTTATCTCCCGCACCTCTGCGCTGCGCAATGTTGCGCTTCCCATGCTGTATGCCGGCAGCACCCGTGCGCGCGCCGTAGCGCGCGCCAGAGAGCTGCTGGAACTGGTGGATATGGGGCAGCGGCTGGACCACCAGCCGAATGAGCTTTCCGGCGGCCAGAAGCAGCGGGTCGCGATTGCCCGCAGCATGATCAACGACCCCTCCATCATCCTTGCGGATGAGCCGACCGGCGCGCTGGACAGCGAAACCGGACGCCTGATTATGGATTTATTTCACCGGCTGCACGAGCAGGAGGGCAAAACCATCGTATTTATCACCCACTCGCCCGAGCTTGCCGCAGAATGTGAACGGCGCATCACCCTGCGGGATGGCCGGATCATATCGGATGAAAGGGGGTTCGGTCATGCTGCTGTTTGAAAACATCGCGGCGGCGCTCGGCGGCCTGATGGCCAACAAAATGCGCGCGCTGCTGACCATGCTCGGCATCATCATCGGCATCAGCAGCGTTATCGCCATTGTCACGGTCGGCGACAGCATGACCGCCGGCATGAACGAGGAAATGCAGAGCTGGGGCGCCGGAAATATCTCGGTCTATCTCCAACAGCGCTCCGAACCGTCCCAGGACGCGTTATTTGACCCTGACTTTTCGCAGGATTTGGACACGGACGCCTATCTCTTTGCCGGCGAACCGGAAGAGCAGGATTACATGACCGACGAGATGACCGTCCGTCTGCGCGAAGCGTTTCCCGATCAGATCGCCGCCGTACAGATGACCGAGCCGCTGTCCGCCGAGCAGGCAAGCCGGGCGGGAAAGACCGCCCCAGTCACCGTGACTGGCGTAAACGACGATTATTTCGCGGTAACCAAGCTCAAGCTGCGCACCGGCCGGTTTCTGGATCACCGGGACGCCAGAGGGCGCAGGATGGTCTGCCTGGTCAGCGACAGGCTGACCTCGGCGCTTTTTCCCGGCCAGGACCCGATTGGACAGACGATCGATCTGACCCTGAACGGGCAGATCTGCTCGTTTTACATTGCGGGTGTCTATGCCTACAAGGAGCAAACCGGCGTTTTCTCCTTTTCCGGAGACCCTTCAACCGCCGTTTACATCCCGATTTCGAGCGCCAAGTACCTCAATAATGCGAAGTCCGGGTATAAGGAACTAACCGTGATCGGTAAGCCCGGTGTCGATATCGGCGTACTGAGCAGCGACATTGACAATTTTTTCGCCAGGCTTTATGCACAGAACCGTTCTTTTCTGCCCAAAGCAAGCAACAATCAGGATTTTCTGGAGAGCAGTAACAAAACCATGGGAATGATCTCGCTCGCCATCTCGGTCATAGCGGGCATCAGCCTGCTCGTCGGAGGCATCGGCGTGATGAATATCATGCTGGTCTCGATCACCGAGCGCACCCGGGAAATTGGTGTGCGCAAGGCGCTTGGCGCGACCAACGGCTCTATTCGCCTGCAGTTTATCATCGAATCTGTAGTCATCTGCCTGCTTGGCGGCCTGATCGGCATCACGCTGGGCATTACCCTTGGCGCAGTCGGTTCCCACCTGATCGGCTATGCGGCGCGCCCATCCGCCGCCGTCATCCTGATCTCGGTCGGATTTTCCATGCTTATCGGGGTGTTTTTCGGCTACTATCCCGCAAACAAAGCGGCGCGGCTTGATCCCATCGAGGCGCTGCGCTATGAATAAGCGGTTTGTCTAAACCGCAGGACAGGCTGCGCAGACGCGCAGCCTGTCTTGGCAAAACCCGCTTATTCTTTCGCTGGCGCTCGAGCAGCCTGCTTTTAATGGGTTGGCCCCCCCTTTTCAGCCGGGGTTATCCGATATCGGTTGGAAAATTATTTTCCGCTTAAATACCGGTGCCGCGCGGCTGCCGCGACAAAGGGGCAAACGCTGTGCTATACTTAATTTATTAACCGTTTTCAGAAAGGAGCAAAGCGCCATGCGGATTCTCATCGCCGAGGACAAAGCGGACATTGCGGACCTTGTGGAGCTCTTTATGCGCAAGGAGGGATACGATACCGTTGTGGTCCGAGACGGGCAGGAGGCCTTTGACTATCTGCTCGCCAATCCGGTCGATCTTTGTATTTTCGACATCATGATGCCGCGGCTGGACGGACTCTCTTTGCTGGTCAAGGTCCGGGAATTTTCGGACGTGCCGGTCCTCTTTCTGACGGCGCGCAACCTGGAACAGGATAAGGTGCTGGGGCTGGACCTCGGCGCCGACGATTACATCACCAAACCGTTTTCCTCGCTGGAACTGGTTTCCCGTGTTCGGGCGCTGCTTCGCCGCGCCGGCAAACTCGGCGACGGGGGTGCGCTGCGGCTTGGGGATCTGGTCATCGATCAGGAAAAATGCCGGGTGACCAAAAACGGCCGCGACTGCGGATTGACCGCAACCGAATACAAGCTTCTGCTCAAGCTGGTCAGCGCCCCGGAACGGGTATTTACCAAGGCGCAGCTGTATAATGCGGTCATCGGCGACTATTTGCAGGGGGATGAAAACACCGTTACAACCCACATAAGCAATCTTCGGGAAAAAATCGAAGAGGACCCCCGCGCGCCGAAATACATCAAAACCGTCAGGGGACTGGGATATAAAAGTGAAAAAATACAATAACAAAACCGTCGGCATCCGGCGGCTGGTCGCGACCCGGCTTGCCGCCGCTGTCGCCGCGATCCTGCTTTGCGCCTTCGCGGCTTATACCGCCGCCTGGCATATTCAAATGTACCAGATGGAGCATATCTCGGATATTCCGCAGCCCGACCTCTTTGAGCTGGATATGCAGACTCTCAACGAGAATGAACTGAACCGGATGTGCGCCTGTCTGCTGCGTTTTTCCGCCGACGGCCGTCTGCTTTCCCGCTGCGGCTATGAAATCCACCCAAACGGTAAGACGCTTGAGGATTTTGAGGATTATATTGCAGAATACCCGGAGGATTATCAGCTGCG
>CALWZE010000035.1 GCA_944385925.1 uncultured Clostridia bacterium | reverse complement strand
GTTCCCATCCCGAACACGGAAGTTAAGCTGAGTTGTGCCGAAAATACTTGGTTGGAGACGACCTGGGAAGATAGGTAGGTGCTGGCTCTTTTCTTTTCAAAAACAGGCATCCTCATATTTGAGGGTGTTTGTTTTTGTATACTTTGGTACTTTGAGTTATTGTGCAAATATCTCATTTGCGGGATGTGGGAAAGGGATCAAGCGGTAAAAATTCAACGCCTTTTGAGAGGATTGCCGACACCGTGCTCTTTCAGAACTCACTCAAGTCTCCAATTTAACCGGAGCTCTGGCTCGATGCCTTTGCAGGAGATAGGCTTAAAAAGTCTATAGGGATACTGGAAAAGAAAAGTCAAAAAGTAAACATGTTAGCATATGAGAAATCCGAGTAAGTGTAAACAGAAGACCGGAAGGGATCAGGAAAACGAAAATGAGATCAGAAAAGCGATAGGGTAAAATTAACTTCAGTCTAACAAATTGTGCTGCCTTTGGTGCAAAAGCTGTTATTAAACACAAAGCTTAAGTGCATCTGTATAAGAAACACCCTTAGCATGGCCTTGAAATGTTTATTTTCTCTGTTGAAATGAAATGTCTAATTCTTTACCGGGAACAATAACGATCTGCCTTTTGGCATAGAGCAAAGCTGAATATCAATGTGAGTTTAACAAAAAATCAAACGGTTGAGAGCAATATGGGGTATATGGGGCTTTTCGCGGCAAGGCACATGGCAGGCTATTTACGAATCAGTAACCTGCAATCCCACCACAGAATGATAGATTAAGGATACATTTGCAAAGTGGTGTAAAGTCATTGCATTGTTTAATGAAATGTTGAATACTGATGATTGAATTTTATTCCAAAAGGTGGAGAAGTCTCATTTTGCTGTTAGCTGCTATATCACTAAAGATATTTTACTGATAATTAATGTCGGGAAACTTTTCAAATGCACAGAAACTACAGCGTGATGTCGTTTTTTAAACTGCTTTTTACTGTTTTGATTTTGAAAGCAAACGATAACTGCAATTTTATTAAATGCAAAAATAATTGTATTTATCAGACAGGATTTGTGTGCAATTCAAATTAGCAAATTGAGTAGAAGCGCAGCTGAAAAAATGAAACAGCATTGTTCACATACAGAAAAGCGCCGTGCAAGGGTATTTACCATACACGGCAGCCTTTCGGAAGCTATGAATAATAATGTATGCAAAGCTTTCAATTGATTTTCGGCAACAATTATTGTCTGTAAAGCAACATATTTAATCGATCCATTGATACGGACGATTTCTGGTTTAGAGCCCGCTGTCTTCGTTTTTTCTATCGGACTGGTTGTTGCGCAGGACAGCATTGATCTTTTTAATGCTTTGCTGCGAGATCAGATATTGAATGATCCATATTGCAGCGAAAATAACAAAAAATATCCCGAAATAGATGAGCATGCCTTTCAGACTATGTTCCATCCAATGAGTTATATACGCGATTGGCATCATAAGCAGAGAAACAAGCAAAAAATAGATACCGCTTTGTTTGAGAATTCCCCAGTTGTCCATCTCCCATATAACGGACGCGGCGCCGAATCCGGAGCCAAGTATTCCGGATAGAAAAGCCTGCAGAATGACTGCGTTGAGCTCGCTCCCAAGCGCAGCGGACAACTCAGGCACGCAGGGGGCATAGTAGCCATTTGCCCATATTAAAGAAAGAATAATTGACATCAGGTATCCAACCGACAGTCCGAGGGGAAATCCCAGCATACTGCGCGAAATAATCTTTTTCTTCATGATTTCCACCTCATATTCCTAAGATAGTTTTAATTCTTGAAACGAATCGCCTGGAAACATAAGTTTTAGTACCGTTTACCAGTTCTACACAAATTGTGCCGGCAAAATTTAAATCAAAGTTCTTGACTTTTTTCAGGTTGATTATCTCAGAATTTGATATGCGTACAAACTGTTTTGGATTCAGGCGCTCTTCCATTTCATATAATCGGAGACGCAGGGTGTATTCACCTTTATCCGTAGCTGCAAACACCTTTCCTGCGCCGGCATAGATTCTGTAAAGATCTGCTTGTTCAATTAACTCAATCTTGCCGTCTTTGATACCCGAAATAATCTGTGCCGAGTTTGGTGACAGCTGATCAATGAGCTTATTGATCTCTTCTGTTATTGCAGCGGTCATAATGATGATTTTGGGCTCGGTATAGGTACTGTCTATTTTTATTTTTACCTGCATTTGATCCCTCCTTCCCCATGCAATGCAATTATATGAAAGTGGGCAAATCCTTTCAATCAATTTGCGACAGTCGGTCGATTATTCAATATAATCGGATAAAAAAGAATAAGGAAGCTGTGCATTTACACCGCAGCCTTCAAAAATGTTTAAAGCTGGACTGCATTTTTCATGAGACTTGTTTGTGATTTCTTTACTTTTTTAAAGAAAGCAAAATGTTATAATAATATAAAAGAAGTGGAAAAGTCACGAGGTGGAACGATTGCAGAACTATTTGGAAAAGCTGAATATTAATCCTTCCTTGGTGAAGGAAGTTATGAGATTTCGAGAAAAATATCCTTCACAGGAACAGAAAAGGGTTCCTCATCCACAGACAGCGTATTATGGCGGGGAAATTCTTGAAATGGCCCTTGCATCTCTTCTGCAAGGGGCAAATATTCTGCTCTGTGGGCCAAAAGCAACCGGCAAAAACGTGTTGGCTGAGAACCTTGCCTATATTTTCGGAAGGCCAATTTATAATATTTCGTTTCACGTAAATACAGATAGTGCCTCTCTGATTGGCGCAGACACTTTTACGGACGGAGAGGTTAAACTGCGCAAAGGGCCTGTCGCACTTTGCGCGGAACAGGGCGGCTTTGGTGTTTTTGATGAGGTAAACATGGCAAAAAACGAGTCGCTTGCTGTTCTGCATGCGGCGCTGGATTACAGGCGCATTCTGGACGTGCCCGGCTATGATCTCATTCCTCTGCATGAGGCGACAAGGTTTATCGGAACCATGAACTATGGCTATGCGGGAACAAGAGAACTGAATGAGGCGCTTGTGTCCAGATTTCTGGTCATTGCCATGCCGGCTCCGGACGAGCAGACGCTCATGCATGTCCTGCGTGACGCCTATCCGCGACTGAAGCCGGAAGCAGCAAAACAGCTTTGCGGTCTTTTCCTGGATCTTGTGGAGAAAAACGAAAACGGTGAACTTTCGACAAAATCCATCGACCTCAGAGGCATGCTCAGCGCGATTGGGATTATTCGAATGGGAATTCCGGCGCAGGCAGCGCTGCGAATGGGACTGGTCAACAAGAGCTTTGACGGCTTTGAAAAAGACATTATCGAGGATGCGATGAGAACGCGGATTCCGTCAGAATGGAAAGCAGGGGATTTCTTTGACGAATGAAGATCGGGGATTGCTGTCCCTTCGGGCAAAAAATCTTCTGTGGACGGTCAGCGGTGACCGCACTCTGAAAATCGACATTGACGAGTCGGCACTGGGCGGCAACCGGGATCGGTGTTTATATGAAGCGCTGAAATTGGGAATGGCCGAAAAGCTGTTCGGCCTGGAAGGCGTCATGCTTTATTCCCTTAAAAAAGGCTATTGCGGCGCAGATACGGCGCTGGTCCAGGAGCTCATCTCGCTGTGTATCGATGCTGCGGTATATTCGCGGGCCCAACAGGAAAGGGCAGGTGCCTCGGAACTCCGTGCCGCAGCTTATGAGGCGCAGCTGGATGAGGAGTTTGCACACGTTGCCTTCACACCGATTGGAAAGCTCAGTTACGCGCATATGGCGCAGGCGCTGGGCCTCTCACAAGCGGTGACCAGCATGACCAGGCCGTATTTTGAGTTGCTGGAGAGCCTGGATGGAAAAAACAGCGAAGAGCTGATTGCGGCGGCTGACCGGATTTACAATGAATATGTTGATCCGGCGTTCGGTAAGAGGAATATTACCCTGGAACAGGTCCTTGCGGTTTCAATTCAGGAAATGATCGACGAGGGGTATCTGGACGCGCTGGATAAAAGTGCATATATTGGTGATATGCTGAGTTACGCTGCGGAAGATAACAAAGAAGAGGACGGACCGCAGACGATTTCCACAGAAGCCAGCGAAATGGACCCGGAACAGCTGCGGCGCATGGAGTTGTATACAGATCAGGTATTTGGAAAAAACGCACTGACCCAGCAGCAGTCAATTGACCTTATACAAAACTGCTGTAAGGGACTCCATGACGGCCGAAGAGTACACATGACAAAGGGCCTTCTTGCGGACGGGCCGGTAAATAATATTCATTATAAACTCGCGGAAAAGCACAGGCATCACAATGAAATGGCTTATTATTCCGATCACCGCGTTGTGAAACAGAATATAAGAAAGCTGACAGATATCCTGAAACGCAGCTTGATTCGCCGCGCGGAACCGGACTATGTTCGCGCCCCATTTGGCCGCATTCAGCCGGAAAAGCTTTGGCAGATCGGCCGTCTGGATTCGCCGGACTTATTCAAACGCCGGTTAGAGTCAGATCCTGCCGCCTTTGTTGTGGACGTCCTGATGGATGGCAGCGGGTCGCAGAGCCGCAGGCAAGGATTGGTTGCGTCGCAGGCATACATTCTTGCGGCAGCGCTTTCCGGCGCGGGGATCCCCCATCGCGTGATGAGTTACTGCACCTCCTTTGACTGTACAGTGCTCCAGCGCTTTCGGGACTTTGACGACCCGCCACAGGCGGATTGGCGGATTTTCCAGTATGCTGCAAAAGCGGCAAACCGTGACGGGCTGGCCATAAGGGCGGCAGTGACCGGATTGGAACAGCGCAGAGAGCAGGTCAGGATTTTGATTCTGCTCAGTGATGGGAAACCAAATGACGTTTCAATCCAGAGCGGACGCGCCGCCATGCAAAAGGTTTATACCGGAGACACGGCCGTGAACGATGCCGCTTATGAGGTAAGACGCGCGAGAGAAAAGGGAATTGCCGTGTTAGGCGTATTTGCAGGCTTTGAGCAGGACTTACAGGCGGAGCGGCGGATTTTCGGCAAGGATTTTGCCTATATTCGCAGCATAGCGAATTTTTCTCAGATTGTGGGGAAATATCTGCAAAAGTGTCTGGACGAGGA
Organism: uncultured Clostridia bacterium; assembly: GCA_944385925.1. Classification (GTDB taxonomy): domain Bacteria; phylum Bacillota; class Clostridia; order Oscillospirales; family Ruminococcaceae; genus CALWZE01. The sequence continues at coordinate 776 of CALWZE010000035.1, read as the reverse complement.
ATAAGAGGTCATAAAGCGGGTTTCAGCTGATACTGAAAAATGGGTATGCCTGTGATGGCGGGAGCTGAGTCCTGAAAGGCTATCTTTCGCCAATTTCTTATAGAAAACTGAATTTTTTTATTCGCTGTTTTGACTTTTCATTTACCGCAAATGAGCAGCCTGATTTGAAGCAGTTTCTTTCGCAAAGACTTTTAACAGTCTGTCTTCTCGCACGAATCAGAAAGTTTCTGCTTTTTCAGCTGTCCGAAAGTGCAGGGAGTTTTGCGCAAAAGCGATAAATCATATAAAGGGCCGCGTTGGAGATAATCCGATGCGGCCCTTTGTTTATATTCTGCAAAGGATGCCGGGTGATTCCGGCGCAAGCTGCTGGAGATATTCGCCATGATCGAAGGCGGCGGAAAGATGCCGCAGATGATCAGCTTTGAATAAGCTTATCAATTCTTTTCAGGATAAAGAATACAGATAACCGGTTTGTAGGTATTCTTTCATATTAAAAAGATAAGGGGTCCTTCTTTAAAAGATAGGGGGCCCTTCGGCGGCTCTTAAAAAGGGCGTTTAACGAATACGTAATCCAATACCGCGCATTAATGCTCTTTTGTTTCGGGCTGTATACTGCATCTCAGGGCTTTTTATACTAAAAAAGGCGACTGTGTCCTTAATTTGAGGCAATGCTGAAACTGTTTTGTTTGGGGATATGTATTTCTCTCCCGCTTCCAAGCGGGGCAGTCAGCCTGTTTGGAAAAAGACAAAAAAAGAACAAGCGCAATTGCGCTTGT
>CALWZE010000034.1 GCA_944385925.1 uncultured Clostridia bacterium | reverse complement strand
CCTTTAATAAAAAATTTAAACTAATACAAAGCCAATCCCCGCACATCGCGCCCGAGCAAGCGGACGAGCGAAGCAATGTGCGCGCGGCCGGACGCGGAGAGCGGCGCTGTGAGCAACAACTTTGCCGCAAGCCGGACATGTTCTTTCCCCGGTTTCTTTTAAAGAAATCGGGCCGCCGGAGGCAATCCCATTAAATAAAAAATTTAAACTAATACAAAGCCAATCCCCGCATATCGCGAACGGGCAAGCGGACGAGCGAAGCAATGTGCGCGCCGCGGACGCGAAGAGCGGCGCTGCGTATCCAAAAATTTTATCCCTGCCTGCGCAAAACGCTCTGAATAAAGAAAATCCAATTTTATCCAATAAGCAATATTTTTAAACGAATAAACTTTTTGTTTTAATGCGCAAAGCGAATAATGGTTTTGCCGTCTGCGTGCGGCGGCTTTTTACGAAAAATACGAACAGGCCGGTATAAAATGGCAGTATGTCAAACCGGCCGAAAAGCGAGGTCTTTTATGTATATCCATCTCGGAAGCGGCACGGTCGTGCGAGACCGCTCGATCGTCGGCATCTTTGATATAGACTACTGCTCGGTGAGCAAACGGACGCGGGAATTTCTCATGAAGGCGCAGAAAAATGCCCGGGTGGTCAATGTGACCGGAGAACTGCCGAAGTCCTTCGTGTTATGCGAGGAGGACGGCAAAACCACCCTGTATATTTCAGGCATCTCCCCCGCGACCCTTACCCGCCGCGCGAATACGATAGATTATTGATTACCCTTCGGCGCTCCGTTTTGGAAACGCGCCGCCGCAACGATTACAGGAGAGTGAAGCATGGAACCAAATCAGAACAATCTGCCGAATGCGGAATACCGCGAACTGGAAGGTCATTACGACGCGAACCAGATCCAGGTCCTGGAGGGTCTGGAAGCAGTCCGGAAACGTCCGGGCATGTATATCGGCTCGACCGGACCGCGCGGCCTGCATCATCTGGTCTATGAAATCGTGGATAACTCGATCGACGAGGCGCTTGCGGGATACTGCAACCGCATCGAGGTGCGCATTCTGCCGGACGACGTCATCGAGGTCAAGGATAACGGACGCGGTATCCCGGTCGGTATTCAGGCCAAAACCGGCCTGCCCGCCGTCACCGTCGTCTTTACGGTCCTGCACGCGGGCGGAAAATTCAATAACGAGGGCTATCACTTCTCCGGCGGCCTGCACGGCGTCGGCGCTTCGGTCGTCAACGCGCTGTCTGAATGGCTGACCGTCCGGGTCTGCGTGGACGGCAAAGCTTATGAACAGCGGTTTGCGCGCGGCAAGGAGTGCGGTCCGCTGAAATGCGTCGGGGATACCGATGAGGTCGGCACGACCGTCTGCTTTAAGCCGGACGGCGAAATCTTTGAGGAACTGCACTACGATTACGACACCCTCGAAAGCCGGCTGCGGGAACAGGCTTTCCTCAACGCCGGTATCAATATTGTGCTGCGGGACGAGCGTGAAGCGGAGGTCCGCGAGGACGACATGTGCTATGAGGGCGGTATCAGGAGCTTTGTGGAACACATCCACAACCGCCGTCAGCTTGAGGTGCTGCACCCCAACGTCATCTACTTCAAGACGGTCAACGAGCACAACGAGGCAGAGGTCGCGATGCAGTACAACGACAGCTATAACGAGCTGCTGCTCTCCTTTGCCAACAATATCCACACGCTGGACGGCGGCACCCATGAACAGGGCTTTAAGAATGCTCTGACCCGGGTATTCAACGACTACGGCCGCAAACACAACATCCTCAAGGACAGCGACAAGAATCTGACCGGCGACGACGTCCGCGAGGGCCTGACCTGCATCGTCAGCGTCAAATTGCAGGAAGCGCAGTTTGAAGGTCAGACAAAGGGAAAGCTCGGCAATACCGAGATGCGCGGCATTGTCGAAAACATGACCTATACCAAGCTGACCGATTTCTTTGAGGAAAATCCCGCGGTCGCCAAGGTCATCTTTGAAAAGGCGCTGGGCGCCGCGCGTGCAAGAGAAGCCGCGCGCCGCGCACGGGACCTCACCCGCCGCAAGAGCGCGCTGGAGACCGCTTCGCTGCCCGGCAAACTCGCCGACTGCACCGAGCGCGGCGCAGAGGGCACCGAGCTGTATATCGTTGAGGGCGATTCGGCCGGCGGTTCCGCAAAGGAAGGACGCGATCGCCGGTTCCAGGCAATTCTGCCGCTTTGGGGCAAGATGATCAACGTCGAAAAGGCGCGGCTTGACCGGGTTTACGGTAACGACAAGCTGATGCCGGTGGTCACCGCGCTGGGTATCGGGCTCGGAGACGAGCTGGACATGTCCAAACTCCGTTACGGCCGTGTTGTGGTCATGGCGGATGCGGATGTGGACGGCGCCCATATTCAGACCCTGATGCTCACCTTCTTTTTCCGCTTTATGCGCCCGCTGATCGAGCAGGTACACGTCTATCTCGCCCAGCCGCCGCTGTACAAGCTGGTCAAGGGCCAGACGACCCGCTATGCCTATTCGGACAAACAGCGGGACGAGATCAACGCCGAGATGGGCGGTAATGCCCGGATCAACCGCTATAAAGGTCTTGGTGAGATGAACCCCGAACAGCTTTGGGAAACGACCATGAATCCCGAAAACCGGATTATGAAAAGGGTCGAAATCGAGGACGCTGCCCGCGCTGACGAGGCCTTTACCATCCTTATGGGCGACAAGGTTCCGCCCCGCCGGGAGTTCATTGAGAAAAACGCCCAATACGTCAAAAACCTCGACGTTTGATCTGCCGAAACCCAAAGGCTGAAAAGGAGTGTCCGCATGTTTTCAAAGCCCTTTTATTTCAGCGAGGCCGAGGCAAAGATTGTCGCGAAATGGGAAATCGGTGTGCGCGGCTATGTCACGCCGCTGACCGTCGGATTGTTTTCGCTCATCGCCATTGTCGAGGTACTTCGCCTGACGGTTAAGCTCCCGTTTGATCCGCTTGTATTTACAGGCATCGACGCGGCGGCAATCGGCGTTTTCTGCCTGATGCTGTATTTTATCGGCCGGCGGGTGGACATGACGGCGCGGGAGATTCAGAAACGGCAGCTCGCGGTTGATTTTAACCTTGAGGAGAGTCGGTTCGCGGTGGTGGAGTACGGCGGCAAGGTCGTGTTCCGCGCGCTGAACAGCGACGTTGAAAAAATAGATATCGGGCCGAACGTGATTCGGATCGACGGACGCGCCGGCGCGATCTGCCTGCCGCGCGCCCAGGTGCCCGAAGAGTTTATTCTCCTGATGCAAAAGCAGTTGGGCAAAGAGAAATTCAAGGTGCAGAAATGGATGTGAGCGTCCCGCAAAAGCGGCCGGCGCAATCATATTCCAAATAAACAATTAAAGAGGTTTTTCAACAGACAGTTGAAATGAATGTTAAAAATCGCCCTTTCGGCGGTTCGATCAAGAAACAGAGGAACAATGATGGAAGAAAACAGGTTTGCAAACGAAACGATCAGGGTCGTGGACATCGAAAAGGAGATCCGGCAGAGCTTTCTGGATTATTCCATGTCGGTCATCGTCTCCCGTGCGCTGCCCGACGTGCGGGACGGCCTCAAGCCGGTTCACCGCCGTATCCTTTATTCCATGAATGAAAACGGCCTGACCCACGATAAGCCTACCCGTAAATCCGCCAATATCGTCGGCGCGGTGCTCGCGGATTATCACCCGCACGGCGACGCGAGCGTCTATGACGCGATGGTGCGTCTGGCGCAGACCTTTTCGCTGCGCTATCCGCTGATCGAAGGTCAGGGAAACTTCGGTTCGGTGGACGGCGATCCCCCCGCGGCCTATCGTTACACCGAGGCGCGAATGAGCAAAATCGCAAACCTGCTGCTCGCGGATATTGACAAAGAGACGGTCGACTTTACCCCAAACTATGACGACACGACGGTCGAGCCGAGCGTGCTCCCCTCCCGTGTGCCCAATCTGCTGGTCAACGGTTCGACCGGCATCGCGGTCGGCATGGCGACCAATGTGCCGCCGCACAACCTGACCGAGGTCGTGCAGGGCATCGAATATCTGCTTGAGCATCCGGACTGCTCGGTGCTCGAGCTGATGGACTTCATCAAAGGGCCGGATTTCCCGACCGGCGGCATTATTATGGGCCGCAGCGGAATCCGGGCGGCTTATGCGACAGGACGGGGCAAGATCATTTTGCGGGGCCGCGCCGAGATTGAGGAGATGAAAAACGACCGCTATCGCATCGCGATCAGCGAGATTCCCTATATGGTCAACAAGGCGCGGCTGATCGAAAGCATGGCCGACCTTGTCAAGGAAAAGCGGATCGACGGCATTTCGGATCTGCGGGATGAGTCCGACCGTACCGGTATGCGGATCGTGGTCGAGCTGCGCCGGGACGCGAATCCACAGGTCGTGCTCAATCAGCTCTATCGCTTTACACAATTACAGGATACGGTCGGCGTCATCATGCTCGCACTGGCGGATGGTGTTCCCCGGGTCATGGACCTCAAGACCATGCTCGAGCACTTTGTCAATTTCCGCCGGGACGTCATCCGGCGCAGGACCGAGTTTGAGCTGAAAAAAGCGCAGGACCGCGCCCACATTCTGGAAGGACTCAAAAAAGCGATCGATATTGTGGACGAGATCATCGCGACCATCCGCGCCTGCAAAGGCGGCCAGGCAGAGGCAAAGGCCGCGTTGATGGAGAAATTTGAGTTTGACGAGCCGCAGGCGGCCGCGATCTGCGCTTTCCAGCTTGGACGCCTGGCCGGATTGGAAATTCTCAAGATTCAGAACGAGTTGGACGCGCTGCATGAGAAAATCGCCGATCTTTCGGATATCCTGGTCAACGACGCGCATCTTGTCTCGATCATCCGGGAAGAGCTGGAAGAAGTTCGGGAGAAATACGGCGACGAGCGCCGCACCGAAATCGCCGCGGTTTCCGGCGAGGTGGACATCGAAGATCTCATTCCCGAGGAGGAATGCGTCATCACCCTGACCCATTTCGGCTATGTCAAGCGGCAGGCGGTGGACGTGTATAAATCCCAGAAGCGCGGCGGTCGCGGCATTCAGGGCATGACCCACCGGGAAGAGGATTTCGTTGAGGAACTGTTTGTCACCAGCACCCATGACTATCTGCTGTTTATGACCTCGATGGGCCGGTGCTACAAGCTCAAGGGTTATGAGATTCCGGAAGGCTCCCGCACGGCGCGCGGCACCAACATCGTCAACCTGCTGCCGCTTCTGCCGGAAGAAAAGATCAGCTCGGTAATCCGTGTACACGATTTCAACGAAGCGGATTATATCGTAATGGTTACCCGAAAGGGTATCGTCAAGCGCAGTGAACTTTCCCTTTACAGCAACATCCGCAAGAGCGGTGTGTATGGAATCACACTGGATGAAGGGGACGAGCTTGCCTGGGCGCGTCTGACTGACGGAGACAGCGAACTGCTGGTTGCGACCCGCAGCGGCATGGCGATCCGGTTTAAGGAAACCGACGCGCGGGCAATGGGCCGAACCGCGCGCGGCGTCAAGGCGATCAGCCTGCGGGAGGGCGACGAGGTCGTCGGCATGTGCACTCTGCGGGAAGGCGCCAAGCTGCTGACCGTGACCGAGGACGGCAAGGGACGCCTGACCGATATTTCGGATTACCGTCAGCAAAACCGCGGCGGTTTGGGTATACGCAACTATAATTGCGCTGCGCGCGGCACCCTTGTCGCCGGCGTCAAGTCGGTCGATCTGACCGACGATGCGATCATGATCAGCCAGAGCGGCATCATTATTCGTATGCATGTCGAGGACATCGCGGTGCAGAGCCGGTACGGCGGCGGCGTCCGGGTAATGCGTCTGGGCGAGGAGGACAAGGTCGTCACGGTTGCCCGGGTCGAGCGCAGCGACGAGGAAGAGACGGTTAAACCGGAAGCGCCCCTGCCGGAAGATGATTTGACCGACGAGCAGGAAATTGCCCGTCTGGAAGCGCAGGAAGCGGCGGAACAGGCGCAGATCGAGGAGATCGAACGGGAAAACGAAGAGACGCAGGAGTAATTCTTTGCACTTCTTCTTTATACTGTTTATTTAAAAAACAGGCGGTCCGCTTTAGAAGATTAAATTTAAAGGGCAGGCATACAAATGCCTGCCCTTTTTTGTGTGCCGTCAAAAGGGATAAAATATTTTCCGATTTGTCTGGGGACAAAAAATTTATTTTCAAAAATGTCGGTGCATCGAGTAGTTTGGTGTTTTTCTTTTAAAAAGGGATTTTGACTCCCGCGGCCCGGTTTCTGGGTTGCGGGCGGTATGTTGCAGGTTTCGCCGCGCTCTGCGCCCGGCTTGCGCGGACATTGCGCCGCTTGTGCGCCGCTCGTCCGCTTACCCGTTCGCGCCGCGCGGGGTTTGGCATTTTGATAATTTTAGGGGATTTTTTATAAATAGAAAATTTTTGAAGGGATTTTGCCTCCGGCGGCCTCTTTTCTTTGAAAGAAAAGAGGGGAAAAGAACATGTCTGGCTTGCGGGCGAAATGTTGCCGGTTTCGCCGCGCTCTGCGCCCAGCGGCGCGATAATACATGGAAAAATTCTGCCTGCAAGTAAGTTTAATACAGTTTGAATCTTTCAGTTTAAGAATCCCATTGCGCGACTTTCAAGCCAAAGATACGAAACTCTCCGTATAGAAACTCGCCTTCCCTGCCCAGCCGGTAGTACTGTGTAAATCCAAGACTATTATACTTTGCGTATTCATCCTGTACGAGTTCGCCGCTGACATAAAGAGTCGGGTATTTACCGGGGTCGGTGCTGCCAATCAGCCGCATGGCGTCGAATGCCAGCAGAATCACCCAGCACAAAACCAGAATGATAAGCAGGCTGCGCCAGAAATGTTTTGCTTTTTTCATAAACTTCTCCTGAATTATACAAAAAAGTCTTTTTTTGGATCGTTAAACCGATTGTTGAAAAGTCGGTTAAAAATGTTAAAAAGTAAAAATTTCAGCTTGGATTTTCAGTCAATAAAGAGAACTTTCTATTCTATTATATTTAATTTACTCTATATTTCAATGTTTCTCAGTCTGTTGTCGCCGGATCTGGGTAAGTTTTGATCTTTATTACTATAGATATCCGGCATTTTTATCCGGACTGTTTTGGAGCATCTGCTCCTCTTAGTTGAAATTTGCGGCCCGATACCGGACAGTTTATTACCGGAAAAGACAAAGGCTGGTCAAAGATTATGATTTTTTTCCTATCCGGTTTTGAAGCAAAGCAGTTCCCTTTCCCGCAAAGATTCCCTGTTAAATATACAAGCGTTTTTTTCCGGAAGGACGAAAACCGGATAAGATTCTGGATAAATTAAGCCGTGTATTTTTAAAACCGCGCAGTTCTTGTGATTGTAAAATATCCTTAAAGGGGTTATAAAAAGCGGTGTAAAAGGAAAAGAGTGTTTTCTTTTGCGGAAAGCGCGGCAAATGATGAGGGTGGCAGATAAGAATGTTCCCGCAAGTTCTGGCGGCAGGAAACCCGTGGATTAAGGTGATCTTCATCAGATTTTTCAAAATGCAATTTTTTCCGATAAAGGCAGAAAAAAGCCCCGCGCCATCGGCGCGGGGCTTTTGCTTTGCAGTTTTGAATTACAGCTCAGCGAAGTACTTGATGGTGCGGACCATCTGGCTGGTGTAGCTGTTCTCGTTGTCGTACCAGGACACGACCTGAACCTGATAGGTGTCGTCGTCGATCTTGGAGACCATGGTCTGGGTCGCGTCAAACAGCGAGCCATAGGTGATGCCGACGATGTCCTTGGAAACGAGCGGCTCTTCGGTGTAGCCGAAGGAATCGTTCGAAGCAGCCTTCATCGCCGCGTTGATGCCGTCAACCGTGACATCCTTGCCCTTAACAACCGCAACAAGAATGGTGGTCGAGCCGGTCGGAACCGGAACACGCTGCGCGGAGCCGATGAGCTTGCCGTTCAGCTCGGGGATAACCAGGCCGATCGCCTTCGCAGCGCCGGTGGAGTTCGGAACGATGTTCTCCGCCGCGGCGCGGGCACGACGCAGGTCGCCCTTGCGGTGCGGGCCGTCCAGAACCATCTGGTCGCCGGTGTAAGCGTGAACGGTGGTCATGATGCCGCTGACAACAGGCGCATACTTGTTGAGCGCAGCAGCCATCGGAGCCAGGCAGTTGGTGGTGCAGGAAGCAGCGGAAATAACGGTGTCTTCCTTGGTCAGGGTCTTCTCGTTAACCGAGTAGACGATGGTGGGCAGATCGTTGCCCGCCGGAGCGGAGATAACGACCTTCTTCGCGCCGGCCTTCAGGTGAGCGGAAGCCTTCTCCTTGGAGGTGTAGAAACCGGTGCACTCCAGAACAACGTCAACGCCGATCTC
>CALWZE010000033.1 GCA_944385925.1 uncultured Clostridia bacterium | reverse complement strand
GTTGCTGGAATGCCTGGGCAACCTTGCGGCCAACGAGCTGTTTTCCCCTTCCGGGGCAAAGGAAAAGGCGGCGCGGGAGATCGCGCGGGGGCTGCGGTCGCTCGCGGCACAGTGCAGCGAATTGGTGATCGTCTCCAACGACGTCTTTTCGGACGGCCGGGTTTACGATCCCGATACCGAACGTTATCTCGCGCTGCTTGCGCAGGCAAACGCCGAGGCGGCCGCGCTTGCCGGAAGGGTGATCGAGGTCGTCTGCGGAATTCCCATAGCGGTTAAAGGAGAGCTTCCATGACCTTTTTTAAAACCATTGCGGCGGCTTTCGCGATGTTTTCCAAAATTCTGATGACGCGGGTCGACTGGACCCCGAAAACCATGCGCTACATGATGTGTGCCTTTCCGCTGGTTGGGACGGTGGCGGGTGCACTGTTCTGGGGATGGGGGGCGCTGTGCGCCTCGCTCGGCATCGGCAGCGCACTGCGGGCGGCGGGGCTTGTGCTGATCCCGGTCGCGGTTTCGGGCGGCGTCCATCTGGACGGCTTCTGCGACACGGCCGACGCCCTCGCAAGCCACGCCGAAACCGAGCGCAAATTGGAAATCCTCAAAGATTCCCACACCGGCGCTTTTGCGGTAATCAGCTTATGCAGCTGGTTTTTGCTGTACTTCGCTTTTTTCTGTGAACTGGATTTTCAGCCGCGTCTGTTTGGGGCGGTTGCAATCGGGTTTACCCTCTCCCGCAGCCTGAGCGGCTTTGCGGTCGCGAGTTTTCCCTGTGCCAAAAACAGCGGGCTGCTGCACACCTTCGCGGACGGCGCGGCCAAGCGCAGTGCGCGGGTGGTGCTTGGGCTGATGGCATTGCTCTGTGCGGCGGGCATGGTACTGCTTGCGGGATGGTCCGGCGCGCTGTGCGCCGCTGCCGCGGCTGTGGTCTTCTGCTGGTATTATCTCATGGCACGGCGGCAGTTCGGCGGCATCACCGGCGACATCGCCGGCTGGTTCGTCCAGGTCTGTGAATTATCGATGGCCGGCGCGGCGGTGCTCGGCGGTCTGATTGCGGGGGTGATCGGATGATCCTGGTGATCGGCGGAAAGGGCGCGGGAAAATATGCGTATACCTGCAATACGCTGGGTTTTGCACCCGCGCAGATTGGAGATGCAAAGATCAGCGGATTCGACGCTGTGTATAATTTGCAGGATTATATACGAGCGGAGAGGCCGGCGGACCTGGAGCAGCTGGCGGATACGCTTGCGGAAAAGTCTGTGGTCGTCTGTGACGAGGTCGGCTGCGGGGTAGTCCCGATAGACCGGGAAGAGCGGGAATACCGCGAACGGGTGGGGCGGCTGTGTTGCCTGCTTGCGGCGCGCGCAAACAAGGTTGTGCGGCTGGTCTGCGGGATTCCGGTTTTGCTTAAAGGAGAAGAGTAAAATGGAGATTTTGCTGCTGCGCCACGCGCAGACGGCGGGCAATCTGCAAAAAAGATATATTGGTTCAACCGACGAACCTCTGTGCGCCGAGGGAGAGGAGCGGGCAAAGCAGACAGCCGCGCTGCTCGGCGATTTTCGGCTCGACAGGGTGATTGTCACCCCTCTTTTGCGCACAGGACAGACGGCGGCGCTGCTCTTTCCCGGTGTGCCGGTCGAGATCAGCGAGGACATGCGGGAAATGTGTTTCGGCAGGTTCGAGAACAAAAATTATCTTGAGCTGGCGGAGGACCCTGACTATGCCGCCTGGCTGGAAACCGGCTGTGAAGCAGCCTGCCCCGACGGCGAGAGAATGGAGGACTTTTGCGCGCGCTGCCGCACAGGGCTTGAGCGGGTGATCGCGCGCTGTGCGGCGCGCGGAGAAGAGCGGATCGCGATGGTGCTGCACGGTGGCTCGCTGATGGCGATTCTGAGCGGCTATGCGCAGCCCACGCGCAGCTATTTTGAATGGAGCGCGCCGAACTGCGGCGGCTATCTCTGCCGTCTCGTGCCGCGTGAGTTTAACAGGGACAAAATCATGCGGCTGGAGGGAGAAGCGGGATGGAAATACTGATTTATCTTGTGCGGGATCTCGCGCTGCTCGGCGCTGCGCCGTTGGCGGTTGGGTTTGTGCTGGATCTGCTGTTCGGCGACCCGCACTGGCTGCCGCATCCGGTCGTCGGAATCGGCAAGTTGATTTCACTGCTGGAAAAGTGGCTGCGCGGCGCTTTTGCAAAGACCTCGAAAGGGGAGCTTGCCGCAGGCGCTGTGATGGCGGCGTTGGTGCCGCTGATCTCCTTCGCGGTTCCGTTCGGGATTCTCTGGGCGGCGCGGCGGGTAAGTTTATGGCTCTGTTTTGGACTGGAAAGCTTTATGTGCTATCAGATCCTTGCAACCCGCGCGCTGCGGGATGAGAGCATGGCGGTTTTCAAAGCGCTTGCGCAGGGGGACTTGGAAAAGGCGCGGTACGCGGTCTCCCGCATCGTCGGCCGGGACACTGCGGCGCTGGATGAAACCGGGGTGACAAAAGCGGCGGTCGAGACCATCGCGGAGAACAGTTCGGACGGGGTGGTCGCACCGATGCTGTTTATGCTGCTCGGCGGCGCGCCGCTCGGCTTTTTCTATAAAGGCATCAACACCATGGACAGCATGGTCGGATATAAGAATGACAGGTACCTCTATTTTGGGCGCGCGGCGGCAAAACTGGACGATGCGGCGAATTTTTTACCCTCCCGCATCGCGGCGCTGCTGATGATTGCGGCAAGCTGGCTTTGCGGCCTGGACGCCGCCAATGCCTGGCGCATTTACAAGCGAGACCGGCGAAATCACGCAAGTCCCAACTCTGCCCAGACCGAGGCAGTCTGTGCGGGCGCGCTGCGGGTCCAGCTTGCGGGGGACGCAAGCTACTTCGGAAAACTGGTACATAAGCCGACCATCGGCGACCCGCTGCGCCCGGTTGAGCCGCAGGATATTCCCCGCGCGGCAAGGCTGCTTTACTGGACGGCGGCGCTGTGTGTGGTGCTCTGCGTGGCGGCAAGGTTTGAGCTGCTGATGCTGATTCTGATTGTATGACAGGAAGGAAGAGAAAAATGCAGCTGGTGCATGGCGGCGATATACAGGGATATTTTGAAGAATACGGCAGTTATCCGCTTGATTTTTCCGCCAATGTGAATCCGCTTGGTCTGCCGCAGGGAGTCAAAGAGGCGCTCAATGCAGGTATGGACGGTTTTGCCGCTTATCCTGACCCGCTTTGCCGCCTGCTGCGGGAAAAAATAGCCGTATATGAGGGCGTGCCCGCCGCGCAGATTTTGTGTGGAAACGGCGCGGCAGACTTGATTTTCAGGCTTGCCTACGCGCTGCGTCCGCGCCGCGCACTGGTGCTCGCGCCGACTTTTGCGGAATATGAACTGGCGCTGCGGGCCGCGGGCTGCGCGGTTGATTATTTTGATCTGTCTGAACAGGAGGGCTTCACGGTCGGGGAGCGATTCTGTACGGCGATCGAGGCGGGCGGCTACGATCTCGTCTTTCTGTGCAACCCCAATAACCCGACCGGTTTGCTTTGTGAGCCGCGCATCGCCTGTCAGGCGGCATATGCCTGCAAACAGAGCGGCGCGCTTCTGGTTGCGGATGAGTGCTTCAACGACTTTCTGGACGAACCGGAAAAATACACCCTCAAACCTCTTCTTGCGCAGGGAAAACCGGTTTTGATCCTCAAGGCGTTTACCAAAATATTCGCAATGGCCGGTCTGCGGCTTGGCTATTGCCTGTGCGCGGACACAGAGCTTCTTGAGCGGCTGCGCGCCGCAGGCCAGCCCTGGAGCGTATCCGGCGCGGCGCAGACGGCGGGGATCGCGGCGCTTAGGGAAAGGGAATATCTGCAAAAAACACGGACGCTGATTCGGACTGAACGAAACTGGCTCATTGAAAAAATGAGAGAACTTGGGTTGTGGGTCGCGGAGGGCCGGGCAAATTATCTGCTGCTGCGCACAGAGCAGGAAGATCTGCCTGCGCAAATGCGAAAGCGCGGCATCCTGATCCGCTCCTGTGCAAATTATCGAGGACTGGATGCGCGGTACAACCGAATAGCGGTGCGCACGCGGACGGAAAACGAGCGGCTGATTAATGCGTTCGGGGATTGCCTGGCTGTGAAACCGCAGGGAAATCGTTAAAATTCAAAAAAGAACCTTTGCGGGCAGGGCCATTATGCTTTTCTGACGCTGTACGTCAGCCTTTCAAAAAGTCCGTGAAAAACAAATTAACCAGTATACGGCCTCAACAAATCGTTGACAGATAAACTTTGCAGGAAAGGGAGAACAGGATTGAACGAGATACTTTGCATCATTGACGGCATGACGGATGAAAACTTTGAAATAAAGAGTCTGCCAAATCTCGGCGCGGCCTATGAAGCCCATGCGCATGGATTGTTCAATACAACGCCTGCCGACAAAAAGCCGGAAAGTCTTGGATGCATTCTCCGACTGCTTGGTCTGCCTGAAGAGGAGATTGGAAAGGCTGCACGCGGCTGGATTGAGGCGCTGGGTGCGGGAGTGTCGTTTGCGCAGGAGGATCTTCTGCTGCGCACGACCTGTGTAAGCGTGTCACGCAAAAGCGGGAAAATCGGCGGTGCAAGAGAGAATCCGCCAATTCATGAGCCGGGATTTACCCAAATCGGGAGCTATCAGGGATTGCTGGTATTAAAGGGAAAGGGATGGAAACTGGATCGCATTCGGACCTTCCCGCCCTATGAGAATCCACACATTTATGAAGAATTTCTGCTGCCGCGCGGAGATGATGAACTGCTTGCTTTTGCGCTGCGCAATCAGACCGATGATTACGCGGTTGTCCCTTGGGGACAGGCGGTGCCCGGTTCCCTCAGTGTGCAGTATAAACAAGGCGCCATGATTGCGGCGGCGCCGATTGTCCGTGGAATCGCGCGTGCGCTCGGTATGCGGTGCGAGCAGCCGCAGGGTACGACCGGCGATGTAGACACGGACCTTGCTGCAAAACGGGAGGCGGCATTGGCCGCAGCGCGTCAGGGCGGACCGGTTTGCCTGCATATCAACGGCGCGGATGAAGCTTCCCATCGTGCCGATCCGCTTCAAAAGCAGGAGTTTTTGATGCGGGTTGACCGGGAAATCATCGGCCCACTTTGCGACAGCGGTATGCGGGTGCTGTTTTGTGCTGATCATGGCGCAAGCCCTGCCACGGCAGGACATCTGGACGGGCCGCAGCCATTTGTGTTGGTCAACAGCGAAAAAAGCGGCGATTTGGGGACCTTTGACGCAGCCATGGCGATGAAACTTTTGAAAGGATAAAAAAAGATGGCAAAGAGAATCATGGTGGTTGGCACGATGTCCAATGCGGGCAAAAGCGTGGTTACGGCGGGACTTTGCCGCATATTTACCCAGGACGGTTATCGAGTCGCGCCTTTCAAAAGCCAGAACATGGCGCTCAACAGCTTCATTACCCGGGACGGCTTTGAGATGGGCCGCGCGCAGGTCATGCAGGCGGAAGCTGCCTGCGTTGAGCCGTCCGTGCTGATGAACCCGATCCTGCTCAAGCCGACAAACGACACCGGCTCGCAGGTGATCGTCAACGGCGAGGTGCTTGGCAACATGAGCGCCGCGGATTATTTCCGCTATAAGAAAAAGCTGGTACCGGACATTCTCAAAGCGTTCAACACGCTGAGTGAACAGAGCGATATTGTCGCGATTGAGGGCGCGGGCAGCCCGGCGGAGATCAACCTCAAGACAGAGGATATTGTGAATATGGGCCTTGCGGAAATGGTGGATGCGCCGGTTCTGCTTGTCGGCGACATCGATCGCGGAGGCGTTTTTGCAAGCATCTATGGAACCGTCATGCTGCTGGAGCCGCAGGAAAGGGCGCGCGTTCGGGGTATCATCATCAACAAATTCCGCGGGGATGTGGAGATTCTGCGTCCGGGTCTTGAGATGCTCGAACAGCTCACCGGCATCCCGGTCGTCGGGGTTATTCCCTACATGCGCCTGGATCTGGATGACGAGGACAGCCTGAGTGAGCGGCTGGACAGCGCGGCGCCCCACAAGGCGGTGGATGTCGCAGTTATCCGGCTGCCAAGGATTTCCAATTTTACTGATTTTAATGCGCTCGGACGGCATCCGCAGCTTGGCGTGCGGTATGTCAAGTCCGCCGCCGAGTTCGGCAATCCGGATCTGGTGATTTTGCCGGGAACGAAAAATACCATGGGAGACCTGCTCTGGCTGCGGCAGAACGGGCTGGAGGCGCTCCTGTGCAAGCACGCGGCCGCAGGCGGCGCGGTTATCGGGATCTGCGGCGGCTATCAAATGCTCGGAGAGACGCTGAGTGATCCGAACGGCGTGGAGCAGGGCGGCCAGATGCGCGGCATAGGACTGCTGCCGGTCGACACCGTGTTTGAAGCCCAAAAAACAAGGACCCGGGTCAGTGGCTGCGTAAGCCGGCTGGAAGGGGTGTTCGGCGGCCTTTCCGGCGCAGCGCTGGAGGGCTATGAGATCCACATGGGCGTAAGCCGGCTGCGCGCAGGAACTCCGGCAACCGAAATCCGGGACGAATGCACCGGCGAAACCGCACATCCGGATGGCGCGGCACAGGAGAATGTACTGGGCAGCTATGTACACGGCTTCTTTGATTCAAGCGAAGTAGTCAGTGCACTTGCGCAGACGCTTGTGCGGGCAAAAGGTCTGGAGCCGGCAGATACGGCGCAGATCAGCGATTATGAATATAAGCAGCAGCAATACGACCTGCTCGCGCAGGGCATGCGCAATGCGCTGGATATGGAAGCGATCTACCGCATGATGGATGAGTATGATGGTAAGGGAGAAGAAAAATGAATCTGAAACTGCAAAAGGTGCTTCCGAATGAGATTGAAAAACGGAGCTTTGAAATCATCACCGCCGAATTGGGCGACCGGAAAATTCCGCCTGAAAATGAAGCTGTGGTCAAACGGGTGATCCATACATCGGCTGATTTTGATTATTACGATAATCTGGTCTTTTCGTCCGGTGCGGTCGCCGCGGGAATCGATGCGCTCAAAGCGGGCGCCTGCATTGTGACAGACACAAAAATGGCTTGGTCGGGAATCAGCAAACCGGCGCTTGCCAAACTGGGTGGCGAGGCATACTGCTTTATTTCCGACCCGGACGTCGCGCAGGCGGCAAAGGATAACGGCACCACCCGCGCCGTGGCAAGCATGGACAAAGCGGCGGCGCTTGGCAAAGACCTGATTTTCGCGATTGGAAATGCGCCGACCGCGCTGGTGCGTCTGTTCGAACTGATTGAACAGGGGAAACTTGCTCCGAAGCTTATCATTGGCGTGCCGGTCGGTTTTGTCAATGTCGTGGAGAGCAAAGAGCTCATTATGACTGCGCCGGTTCCCTACATCGTTGCGCGCGGCCGCAAGGGCGGCAGCAATGTAGCGGCGGCGATTTGCAACGCGTTGCTTTATCAGGCGACCGGCAGGACGGTCTGAACTGAAGGTTTTGATGCGTGCCTGTAAATTGCCTTTTGACAGGCCAAAAAAAGGTTAAGTTCTTCGCTTTGTTAAGCAATCTGCCGGGTGCAAGACGGGGAACAGCCGCATTGCTGCCGGCGCACTGCAAAAGCATGCCGGGCTGCGCATATATTTGCATGAAACAGGCCCGCACCCTTTCACAAGGGTGCGGGCTTATGTTACAATCAGAAAAAAACAGAGAAGGACATACGGGTGAAACGCATAGCAATTATCGGCGGCGGGGCTTCGGGGATTGTTGCGGCGATACAGGCGGCGCAGATGCTCGCAGATAGAGGAAAAACAGCGGAAGTCGTGCTTCTGGAGAGAATGCCGAGAATAGGAAAAAAGATACTGGCTACCGGGAACGGCCGCTGCAATCTGACAAACAGCGATATCAATTCCGCCCATTATCGAACCGGCGACGTCCGGTCTCTCGAGTCGGCGCTACAGGGATTCGGCGCACAGGAGATACTGGATTATTTTAAGCGGCTCGGACTTTGGTGCGCTGAGCGGGAAGGCGGGCGGATCTATCCGCTCAGCAATCAGGCTTCGTCGGTGATGGATGTGCTGTTGGCCGCGCTTGATCGGCAAGGCGTTAAAGTTATCTGCAACTGGCAGGCAGAAAAAATTTCCAGGCGCGGGGATAAATTTTTAATACAGCCTGCTGCGGGACAGCCGCTGTCGGCCGAAAGGGTGATTATCGCGGCGGGCGGCCACGCGGCGCCGACTTTCGGAACAGACGGCGCGGGCTTTGCACTTGCAAAAATGCTGGGACACAGCGTTTCGGCATTCTATCCGGCTCTGGTTCCGCTCAAAACGGCGGGGGAACTCACCAAAGGCCTTAAGGGAATTCGGGCAATGGGTTCGGCGTCGCTTTGGGCAGGGGGCTCGCATATTGCGCAGCAGGAGGGAGAGATTCAGTTCGCCGAGTATGGGCTGTCCGGAATCCCGATCATGCAGCTGTCCAATGTTGCCGGAACGCTGCCGGGCAAGAAACTGACGATAAAGCTGGACCTGGTGCCGCAGATGGAACAGGCGGCGGTAATGTCGGAAATACGCTGCCGTGTTAAAATGAGCCCATCGGAGAGTCTGGAGACACTGCTGAACGGTACGGTGCACAAGCGGCTCGGCTATGCCGCCATGAAAGCGGCGGGACTGGCGCCGCTCAGCCGCGAAAACCGGTCTTTGTCTTTACAGGAACAGGAAAAACTGGCCACAGCGTTAAAGGAAATGTGTTTTCCGATCACGGGGACATTGGGCTGGGCGCAGGCGCAGTCTACCGGCGGCGGCGTTCCGCTGAGTGAGGTCAACCCGCGGACAATGGAATCCAAAAAGGCACCCGGCCTGTTCCTGAGCGGCGAGCTTTTGGATGCTGTCGGGGAGTGCGGCGGTTTTAATCTGCACTGGGCCTGGGCGACCGGCGTGCGTGCGGGTATGGCAGCTGCAAATAATCTTTGAAAAAACGTCCTGAACAGGTGATTTGGCTGGACGCACACGGGCAGATGGAAGATTTATCAATTTTTGCAACGGAAAAACGGCAAGACCACAGTCTTGCCGTTTTTTTTGTATGTCAAAAGCCGCCTGCCTGATAAGTGGTAGAAAGGAAATCTTTTGCCGGCAATGTGGGAATAGTTACGTATCCGCCGAAAAAGATGAAAAAGAAAAGACACAAATACCATGCAGGTACAGACAAAGCAAAAGCAAGATTATGTCTAAAAGATTCCGGGGTTATGTCTGCCCTTGGCAAAATCTATTGCTTTGACGGAAAAATAACCGATTTTGTCTTTGCAAAAGAAAGATATATGCTTTGTGCTGCGACAGCAAAACCGTTTGTCCATAAGCTGAAATTGAATGCTCAGGTGAATGGCCGTCTGACATCATGTTGTGCTTGATAATTTAAATGCGCTTTTTAAAAATTTTAGTTCTTTGTAGGAAACGTAGAATTAATGTTCAAAAAATTGTAAATTCATCAATTGAAGATTGCGCAGCATGAATGTTATAATAATTACAGTGAATGTACAAAAAAATGTAAATTGAGAGAGACAATGGCAATTTCGAAAGGAAACGAACAGAAAAACGCCGTAGTGCTCAAGGAAATTGCCAGCGATCTCCTTGGGAAAAATGCCGGCGAACGGATGACGACCATCGTGAATTACACCGAACTGTTCGGTGTTGCGCGAGGAACCGTTCAGAATGCAATCAAAACACTGGAAAACAGCGGGGCCATTCAATTGGATACACGCGGACATATGGGAACTTTTCTTACCGCGTTGGATTACGACAAGCTGTTAAAGGCGAGCGGCCGGTCAACGATTTTCGGCGTAATGCCGCTGCCCTATTCGCTGCGGTATGAAGGTTTTGTAACCGGTGTTTTGGAAATATTGGAAAAAAACGGGCTGGATGTTGGCATGGCATACATGTCCGGTGCGGACAGAAGGCTTGATGCCCTGCTCGAGGGAAGATACGAGTTCGCTATCGTCAGTGCATATACTGCGGAATACTATTTGAAACAGAAATATCCTGTCCGAATCCTGTTTCAGTTCTCTCCATATACTTATATCAACGACCATTTCCTGATTACCCGGCGTGGATTCGTGCCGCAGGCGGGCAAACCTGTCAAGATCGGGGTTGACCGTTCTTCCCATGATCAGATGAGCTGGATCGACGAGCTGTTCCGCGACAAGGAAAAAACGCTCGTTCCGCTTCAATATATCCATATTTTGGATCACATTCGCGACGGTGTTATCGATGCAACGGTCTGGAGCATGGAAAAGCCGTTCGACAGCGAGTTTATCGAGGCAAAACCGCTCAAGGACGGCGGCCGTTTTGCAAACAACACAGCCGCCGCGATTATTATCCGCGAAAAAGATGCCGCGACCGCAAATTGTCTCAGACGCTGCATGGACCCGAAGGCGGTGGAAGAGATACAAAAGCAGGTTATGCGTGGCGAAGCTCTTCCGAACTATTAACAGCAGTTTGCTGAAAAAAAGAATGCGCAGAAAGGAATTAGTTTCAATGGAACTCACACCGAGATTCGAGGTCATTAAAAATTGCGGCCTGACCAGCGAAAGCGGATATGAGGATCTGCTGCTGATTGTCGACATTTTCAAAAATGATTTCGATATCGAACTGACCGAAGAAAATGCCGGCGTCATGATCACACATCTTGCATCCGCGTTTAAGCGGATCGAGACGGGAGAAGCGGTGAATCCGCTGGACTCAGCTCTGGTAGAGCAGATCAAAATGGAGCCGGTATATCCCCTGGCGCAGAAGATCGTTGATACCGTGCTTTCACGGATACAAAACGAATTGTCCCGGGACGAGCAGGACTTCATGCTTGTTCATGTCGGCACATTGCTCTGCGAGCGCGAAGCAGAAGGCTGAAAAAATGAAACCTGCAAATGCCGCCGGCATTTGTTTTTAAAGACTGAGGAAAGGATCACAATATGAAAATTGCAATTGGCGGACTGAAGAAAAATGAGATGGAGGCGGCAATCAAGCGCGCCTGCCCGGACATTGAAACGGTTATCACAACCGATATGGGCGCGGTTCCGATGCTGAAAAGCGGCCAGGTGGATTATTATTTCGGCGGCTGCGAGAGCGGAGGAGGCGCCGCCATCGCAATCCTGATCGGTATGGTCGGGTATTCAAAATGCTGCACAGTCTGCAAAAACGGCGGAAAACCCAACAAGGAAGAGATGAAAAAATTCATCGATGAGGGAAAAGTCGTTTTCGGCATGACAATCGAGATGATCGATGAGACTGTGCCGCTTCTGGTGGAGGCTTTGCTGGAGAAGAACCAGTAAGCATATATTAAGGAGGATTTTTGTTATGTTGACTGCGGTAAACCTGATCGTTGTCGTGCTTTTGTGCGCAACGACCGCGCTCGCGTCGCATCTTGGCGTCGCGTGCTTCCATGACGGCATTCGTCCTGTCATGCCGGAGTATCTTGAGGGCCGCCTTTCGCGCCCGCAGATGGCTTCGATTGCTTTCGGTATGAGCGTTGGCTTTATTGCTTCGGTCGGTATTTCGCTGACCATGACAACCAACCTGCTCAACCCCTGGCTCCTGTTCCTGACCACGGATATCCTCGGTGTTATCAGCCCGAAAAAGTGGGTCGCGCCGATTCTGGGCGGCGCCTGGGGCGCTCTGTGCCTGACCGCGCTGACCGGTATCAACACCGCGCTCACCTTCCTGCCGGTTGACCTGATCGGCGCGATGGGCGTACTGCAGACCTATGTTGTCACCGGATTCTCCCTGTTCCCGATCGTTGCGGTGTTCATGCAGTTCGGCAAAAAGCAGGGCTTTATCTCTGCGGTTGTCGTAATTCTTGCCCGCATCGGCGGCCCGAAGCTTGTTGCGCTGCTGACCGATAAGGTCGCATTCAGCGAAGACGCCTGGACCATGTTCATCGGCGTTATCCTGCTTGTCGGCTTTGCGATTGCAAAGGACAACAAGACCAAGCACGAGCGTTCCAAAGAGGAAGCGGAGCAGCTTACCAACGTCTTCTCCGAGCGCGTGCTGCGCATTAAAAAGAATCTCCCGCTGCTCATGATCGGCGCCGCGCTTATCGCGATTGCTGCCAACATCCGCATCTTCGCCGGTTCCTATGCGTCGGTTTATCAGCTGGCCGAAGCGTATGCCGGTTCTCCCAATGCGGCTTCCCTGATCCGTGAGGCTGCTCTCAACGAGTTCATGCGCGGCCTCGGCTTTATTCCGCTGATCGCAACCACCGCTATCACCACCGGTGTGTACGGCGTTGCAGGCTATACCTTCGTGTACTGCATCGGCTACATCATGCCGAACCCGCTCCTTGCGGCGGTTGTCGGCGCGGCCGTTATGTTTGTCGAAGTCATCCTGCTCACCTTCATCGGCAAATTCCTGGGCAAATATCCCTCGATGCGCGACGCTTCGGACAATATCCGCAGCTCGATGGGTATCTGCGTTGAGCTGGCGCTGCTGATCGGTTCGATGAACGCCTGCATTACCATGGGCGGAGCGACCGGCTTCTTCATTGGCGCCACGATCTACTTCATCAACGAGTATACCGGTAAGAAGATCATGAAGATGGCGATTGGCCCGGTTGCGGCAATCGGCACCGGCCTGATCCTCAACCTGCTGACCGTTGTTGGTCTGTTTGCACCGCTTGCCTGAATGACCTGATGGATTTTTTACGGGAGATGGCGCTCTTAAGCGCCATCTCCCGAAATCGTCAAATAGAAAGGAATCGTCACGAAAATGATACGTACAGTCTGCGGAGAGATCGAAAAGAAGCAGCTTGGTGTGACTATGTGCCACGAGCACATTGCCCTTGATTTAAGCCCCGTGCGAGGGGATTCTGACAGCACGTTTGACGACCATGAACTGATTTTGCAGGAACTGCTCAAGCTCAAAGCGCTGGGCGGTGAAGCTGTGATTGAGGTTACCTGCAATGATATGGGGCGCGACGTGCTTGCGCTCCGGGAGTACAGTGAACAGACCGGCATGCATATAGTCTGTTCAACCGGATTTTATCTCGCTGCTTATCATCCGCAGTGGGTAAAAGAGAGCGACACAAACGAAATCGCAAAGCTGTTTGTCCGCGAGATCACCGAGGGGATTGACGGCACCGGAATCCGGGCGGGAATTATCGGTGAGGTAGCGGCGGGGCAGTTTGAGATGGCGCCGAGCGAGCGAAAGGTTTTAACGGCGGCAGCCAGGGCGTCGGTAGAGACCGGATGTCCTGTGACGACGCACTGCCAGCTGGGCGGACTTGCGCTGGAGCAGGCTGCGCTGCTGAAAGGGGAAGGGATGGACCCCGGGAAAATTATTCTTGGCCATCTTGACCTCGCAAATGACATTGACTACTATGAGCGGATCTTTGAAACGGGCGTCAGCATTGGGTTTGATACCTGTGGAAAATTTACCTATCTGCCGGATGAAACCAGAGCGGATAATCTGGTTAAACTGATGGAGAAGGGGTATACCGGACAGATCCTGCTTTCGAATGATATATCGAGAAAATCTTATCTGACCAAATTTGGAAAATTCTATGGCTATACGGCGGTGCTTGGCCGGCTGCGCGAATTGCTTGCTGAGCGCGGTGTGAGCTTTGAACAGATGAAGCCGATGCTGGTAGATAATCCGGCGCGTATTCTGGACTTTTAAAAATGATAAGGAGGCCGTTTGGCTATGCTGGAAACATATCCGCTTCATTCAATTTCCATTGAAGAGGCGAAACAATTGCAGTTCAAGGCCGTAGACGCTGTCACAAGGCATTTTAACGGCCTGGACGTGCTCAGCCTGGGGGACCTCGGCGTCCGGCAGCCGCGCAATAAACCCGACCAGACGATTCGAGCCGAAAAGGTATTTGCAGATATGTTTGATGCAGAGCGCGCACTGTTTGTGCGCGGTTCCGGCACCGGCGCGATTCGCTGGGCGCTGCTTGGCTGCATGAGACCGGGCGGCCGGATTCTGGTACATGATGCGCCGGTTTATCCGACGACGGCGATTACCCTGGAATCTATGGCGGCGCAGATCGTGAAAGTGGATTTTAACGATTCGCAGGCGCTGCGGGCGGTTCTGCAGGATGAATCAATGGTTCTGGACGCCGCGCTTGTGCAGCAGACGCGGCAGAAAATAGACGACCGGTATGATTTCGGCGAAGTAATCGGCATTATCAAGGGCGAACGGCCGCAGCTGCCGGTTGTGACGGACGACAACTATGCCGCCCTCAAGACAGGCGCAGTCGGCTGCCAGCTTGGCGCGGATATCGCGACCTTCAGCTGTTTCAAGGTGCTCGGTCCGGAAGGGGTCGGCGTCATGATCGGACGTGCCGAATACATCGACCGTGTGGCAAAAATGCAGTATTCCGGCGGCTCGCAGATTCAGGGACATGAGGCGATGGCAGCTGTCCGCGGCCTGATTTATGCGCCTGTTTCCCTGGCGGTACAGGCTGAGGTGACCGAAAAGCTTTGCGCGCGGATTAATGCCGGCGAGCTGCAGGGGGCAAAAAGGGCGCTGATTGCAAATGCGCAGAGCAAGGTGTTGCTTGTGGAATTTGAAAAGGAAATCGCGCCGGCAGTCATTGCGGCGGCGGAAAAGCTGGGCGCTGCACCACATCCGGTTGGCAGCGAGAGCAAATACGAATTTGCGCCGATGGTGTACCGGGTAAGCGGGACTTTCCGCGCACAGGACCCGAGCCTGGAAAAGAGAATGATCCGGGTAAATCCGATGCGTGCTGGCGTTGATACGGTGCTGCGGATCCTGCAAAGCGCTATGCTGGTCGCTAACGCTCAAAACACGAATGAATGAGGCTTAATCATGTTTTTATCAACTTTGATGCAGCGAAATCCGGCGC
This sequence comes from uncultured Clostridia bacterium, assembly GCA_944385925.1. Taxonomy (GTDB): domain Bacteria; phylum Bacillota; class Clostridia; order Oscillospirales; family Ruminococcaceae; genus CALWZE01. The sequence continues at coordinate 18,336 of CALWZE010000033.1, read as the reverse complement.
TGATTGAATATGCGCTTTCCGCTCATGCGCGCGGCGAGCTGATGCCGGATACCTATGTGCTGGATCTCGATGCGATCCTGGAAAACGCGGCGGCAATTAAGTCGCAGGCGGATCGATACGGCATAAAGCTGTACTATATGCTTAAACAACTCGGCCGCAATCCGCTGATTGCGAAACGGCTGACCCAGGCAGGCTGGGCAGGCGCGGTTGCTGTGGACTGGAAAGAGGCGCTGACCATCCTGAATGGCGGCGGCAAGCTGGGAAATGTCGGGCATCTGGTTCAGACGCCGAAAAACGCGCTGATTCCGATCCTGGAAGGTAAACCGGATATTATGACGGTTTATTCTGTGCAGAAAGCTGCCGAAATAGACGCTGCATGCGGACAGCTCGGTATGCAGCAGTCTTTGATGCTGCGTGCTCGCGACGAGAAGGATCACCTTTATTCCGGTCAGGAATGCGGAGTCTCTTTGTCTGAACTGGAGCGCACGGTTGAACAGATTCGCGCGCTGCGCCGGGTCCGAATTGCAGGCGTTTGCAGTTTCCCGTGTTTCCTGTATGACGACAGCACAGGAAAGCTGGAGGCGACCGAGAATGCTCATACAGTATGCAGGGCAGCTGCCATGCTGCGGGAGATGGGCTGCGAGATTGAGCAGGTCAATATGCCTTCTGCGAGCTGCTGCGAGACAGTTCCCAAAGCGGCTGCACTTGGTGCAACCCACATGGAACCGGGCCATGCTCTGAGCGGAACAACGCCCTGGCATGTGGACAATATGCAGGCGCCGGAGCGTCCGGCTTATGTATATCTCAGCGAAGTTTCCCACAACTTCGGTTCGGATGCTCTTTGTTACGGCGGCGGGCATTATCGCCGTTCGCATCTTGCAAATGCGCTGGTTGGAGGAAATCTTGAGAGCGCAATCATGACAGCGGTAGTACCCCCGACTGACGAAAGCATAGATTATCATTTTACCCTTAAGGGAAATTTCCCGGTTTCAACGCCGGTTGTCATGTGTTTCCGCACCCAGATTTTTGTGACCCGAAGCGATGTTGCCGTTGTGGAAGGACTGAGTAAGGGCGCGCCCAAACTGGTGGGAATCTTTTCTGCGCTTGGAACACGATTGAGGTGATAGAAAAGGATATGAGCAGATTTATTATTATTGTACTGGACGGATTCGGCATGGGCGCCATGGAGGATGTCCCGCGGGTACGCCCTGCCGACACAGGCGCGCACACCTTCCGCCACATCGCGGAAAATACGCCCGGCCTGAAACTGCCGACGCTGGAGAAGTTGGGACTGATGAACGCGGCCGGCTTTGAAACCGAGTGGATGAAGTATTCCGACAAGGCGCTTTTCGGCCGTGCACAGCTGATGCACAGCGGTGCGGATACCTTTATGGGTCATCAGGAGATTATGGGAACCCATCCGGACAAAGTGTTTGCCGAACCGTTCAAGCTGCGCATTGATCAGACAAAAGAACTGCTGGAGTCGCACGGACACAAGGTGGAGGAATATCACTTTGAGGGAGAACGTCTGCTGATTGTGGACGGTGCGGTAACCGTTGCGGACAATATAGAATGTGATCCCGGACAGGCGGTCAATGTGGAGGCTGCGATTGACTACATTGACTTTGAAAAAGCGCTCGAAATCGGCCGGCTGGTGCGCACGGTCACCAAGGTGCCTCGCGTGATTGTTTTTGGCGGCAGTGAGGTATCTATCGAGGATATGCTGGCTGCGGTGGAGCATCCGCGGCCGGATTACCTGGGTGTGAACGCGCCAAAGTCCGGTTGCTACAACAAGAATTATCACTGCATCCATATGGGATTTGGGGTGGATGCAAATGTACAGGCGCAGACGATTCTCGGCAGAAGCGGTGTGCCGGTATTCCTGCTGGGCAAAGTGGCCGATGTAGTCGAGAATCCGGCAGGAACCAGCATTTCGATGGTCGAAACCAAAGCGGTGCTTGAACGCACGATTGAAATTGTTCGTGCGCATGATACAGGGTTTATCTGCACCAACGTGCAGGAGACCGATCTGTGCGGGCATCGGGAAAATGTTCCTGCCTATGCTGAACGCCTGCGCACAGCGGACGAGGCAATCGGCAGACTGCTTCCGGAGCTTGCGCCGCAGGACGTCTTGATCGTTATGGCGGATCACGGAAATGATCCCACGATCGGCCATCCGCACCATACCCGTGAATGCGTCCCCCTTCTGCTTTATAAACAGGGCGCTGCACCTGGATTTATCGGTTTGCGCAAGACGCTGTCGGACGCTGGCGCAACGGCCTGCGACTTTTTTGGCGTCCCCGCACCGGAAAATGGGGAGAGCTTTTTGTCCTATTTGCGCTAATATGTCTTAAAGAACGGCAGCATGCGGCTGCCGTTTTTTGTTGTCGGATTCGGCAAGAAATAGCCCGGAATATCCCATTTTACCATGATCGCTGCGACGAGACGTGCATACACAGATGCATGGACAGCTGCTGAATCGCCCTGTCTGTGCGTTGCCGTTTCGGAGCGGATGGGTTCTTTGCTTTTCAGCTTTAAAAGGGAACAGACGCGCTTTGACGGAAAAATAATGCATTGATGTGCGCCGTGCGCAATGGAATGCAGGGAAAAGTCAATGCGTTGAAAGAGGCTTGCCTGAATATTGTCCTTTTAGAATCTGCGTATCTTTACGATTTACCGAAATCCCCATTCTCTGTAAGATGGATCGTCAGGATTATCGGAGACGGCTTGATTTGCAGTCATGAACGCAGGAAAAATAAAGCAATCAGGAAAATATTTTTACAAATATTTGCGACTGAGCGGGAGAAGGTGCAATAAAAGTCGATTTTTGAAAAAAAGAAAAAACTGTAAGAAAAATACAAAAATAATATTGAAAATTGCAAATGATTCGTATATAATTTACATACAAGAAAAGCAAAGAACTCCGGCAGGGAGGGCCGTCGGTTCGCGCTTAATAACAGTCTAATATGCCGGATTCCGGCCTGAACAGGGGTGATCCAAAGGGTGTATCGGATATTGATTTATGACACGGACGAGCGCATGCTGCGCCGTACGGCCGATCTAATCAAAGCGCAGATGGAAAAGCGCGGCGAACCCTGCGGTCTGACGCAGTGCAAGGATGAAAAATCGCTGCGCCGCGTCATGCAGCAGCCTGATTTCTTCCCGGATATCCTGGTTATAGATGCGCATCTTGAAAAAGACGGCGGTCTGGAGCTGGTCGGCGAATTGAAAAAGAGATATGACAGTCAGGTGATTTTCACCAGTGATTATCCGGAAACCGTCTTTGCAGCCTATTCCGTGACCCATACCTGGTTTGTGCGCAAGTCAGAGCTTGAGGAAGAGCTGAAGCGGGCGCTTGAAAAAGCTTCGGAAAATCTGCGTCTGACCATACCGCAAAAGATTGCGTTAAGGGCCTCTCACAGACGGATTGTTGTCAACAAGATGGATATTGTTTATGCGGAGCAGTCTCTGCGCCGGCTGCGGCTTGTCTGCCGGGATGGAAGCGAACATGTGGTTTATTCCAAAATGGACGATATGCTGCAAGCGCTGAATGCGGATTATTTTGTCCGCTGCCACAAGAGTTATTTCGTCAATGCGGGCGCGGTGCGGGAGTATACATACAGCCGCATTTTGCTGCAAAGCGGAAGGGAAATTCCAATAAGCAAAACCTATGCGCGGTCTGTGTCTGAACAGCTGGACAACTGGTATGGCGCTCGTGCAACGGTTTGTGTCTGAGACTGGTTTTCTTATGAACGAACACCGCATGAACTGTGTGAATGAACAAAGATTTAAGCTGGAAATTGTTGAAAAACCCCGTTGCCTTTGCACGGGGTTTTTACTATACTTAAATTGTTAGAAGATTAACAGACAGGAGACCGATATGTCTCTCGAGCAACTGCGGGAAAGCAATAAGCGGCGTGTTGTGGAGCAGGCGTTGGTTTGCTTTACCAAAAACGGCATCGAAAACACCACAATTGCCGAAGTTGCCGCATGCGCGGGAGTAAACGAGCGTTCTGTTTATCGTTATTTCGATTCAAAAGCAGAATTGGTCATGCGGACGGTTTATCTGTTGTGGGAACGTCACAGCAGCCGCATTGAACAGGAGATTGCGCAGCGTGACATCGGCGCCCTTCGAGGAATCGATCAGGTTCGTCAAATCATGGGCTTGTATGCGGACACCTACAGACAGGACAGGATGATGCTGATCTTCGCGCAGGAGGCGGAAATGTTCCTGTACAAAAACGGCAGGAACAGAGAGGTTGTTAACCGGCCGCCGGTGCGCTATTCTGAATTCTGTGCACCGCTTTCTCGCGCGATCCGCACGGGGCTTGAGGATGGCTCTGTCCGTCGTGATATTGATGTGGAGATCACCTACTACAATGCCTACGCCGCGCTGCTTGGAATGATGCAGAAGATGGCGCTGGACGCAGGGGAGGGCAGATCCGATCTGAAACGCGACAATGAGCGGTTGGAATCCTTTTGCGATATGGTGACTGTGTACCTGCGAAGCAAAGAAGCATAAAAACATGAAAAGTACCCGCGCCCGGCAAATCTTTTCCGGGATCGGGTTTTTCGATACCCAAAAATGTCAGTCCGACTGACATTTTGATCCATAAGCATTTCAGGAAAAGAGGGATGCAAAATGCAGAGGAATACGAAAATTTTAACCTTTGCGGGAAAGGGCGGCGTTGGCAAGACCTCAATCAGTGCGGCTGCTGTGCGGCTGCTGTGCGAGCGGTATCCCGACGCGCGCATCCTCGCGGTGGACGCTGACCCGGCAGTTGGCCTGGCGACGGCATTGGGCGTGCCTTCCGGGCAGACGATCGACGACATCCGCAAGGAAATATTAAAAAGTGTTGAACAGCAGGGCGCTAAACAGGCGGTTGAAATTCTGGGAGAGGCAAGATTTCGGCTGCTGGACAGTATAAGTGAAAACAAGGAATTTGCATTCCTGGCGATTGGCCGGCCGGAGGCTGCCGGATGTTATTGTGCGGTGAATACCTATCTGAAAGAGGTTGTCAGCCGCATTGCGCAGGATTTTGATTTTGTAGTCATTGACGGGGAGGCGGGCATTGAGCAGATCAATCGCCGGGTTATGGAAAAGGTGACCCATCTGATCCTTGTCAGCGACCTTAGCAAAAAAGGAATACAGGTAATTCAAACAATAAAGAAGGTAGCGGATGAGATGGTGATGTACGAAAAGGTTGGGGTTATTCTCAACCGCGTCACCGATCCCGACATGCTGCAATATGCACGGCTGGGCGAACTGCCGCTGCTGGGATGGATACCGGAAGACCGGGAGTTGATTGGATTTGATATTCGCGGCGAAAGCCTTTGCGGCCTTTCAAGCGGTTCAAATATTCTTGTGGGCGTGGAAAATGCACTGAAAGAAATCGGAATTTTTAACTGAGGGGTGTGAATGTGAAGGATCTTAAGCATCTGATCTACTTCGAGAGCCTGCTCGAAGACGCGCACAATGAACTTGTGCGGCAGGCGATCGACAGCGGCGGCCTTGCGCTTGGTTACACATGCTACCATATGCCGGAAGTGCTGCTGAATGTTGACCGCTGTTTCTCCCTGCGCCTGCGCGCGCCGCGCACAGGATCGATGGACATCGCCACCTACTACATGTCCAACTACACCTGCGAATTCTGCCGTGCGCTGCTTGAGCGCGCAATTGAGGGCGGGTACAATTTCCTGAGTGCGCTGATGGCGGTAGATGCCTGCGCCGAGATGAACCGCTGTGCGGAAAACATCGAGGTGCAGAAACTGGTGCCGAACGAGAAATTCTTTGTTACCCATATCGATATTCCATATAAGGTAACCGATTACACCATCCGCCACTATACTACCCAGGTCCGCGTACACGTGCTGGACCGGCTCAAAGAAGTCTACGGGGTGGATGTATCGGATGAAGCGCTGCGCAAAGCCGTTGAGGAGCACAACGAGGTGTGCCGCATCCTGACCGAAATCGGGCAGCTGCGCAAAGCGGACAATCCGGTCATTACAGGATATGAGTATCATATTCTCAACCTCGTTTCCTACTGCTGCCCCAAAGCGCTTATACTTCCCAAGTTGAGAGAAACGCTGGAAGAATTGCGCACTCGTGAACCGGATGAAAAGCCGCGGTTCCGTGCGCGTGTGATTTTGGTCGGCAGCGAGGTAGATGATCCTGATTTCACCCAGCTGATCGAGGAAGCGGGCGCGCTGATTGTTGCAGACCGTCACTGCTTCGGCTCGTTCCCCGGCAGACAGGAGATTCTGCTGAACGACGAGGAGGACGTCCTGACTCAGATTTGCCGGGATTATCTGGTCACCAGCCAGTGCCCGCGGTATATGAGCCAGGAAAAGATCGACGGACGGCGTCAGTTTGCAGCGCAGCTTGCCAAAGAATATAAGGCGGACGGCGTAATTTATGAACAGATCAAGTTCTGCGATTACTGGGGATTTGAGCGCCCGATTGCGTCCCAGATCATGCATACCGAATTTGGATATCCGGTGCTTTCGGTCGACCGCCCATATATGTCCCGCTCATCCGGACAGCTGCGAACAAGAATGCAGGCGTTTGTTGAAAGCCTTGAAATTAAGAAAATTCAGAGGGAAAGGGAGGCGGAAAAGGCATGAAAGATAATCGACCGAATAATCTTGGCCACCTTTTCAACGGCAAAATGGCCATGAAGCGCCGTGAGTGGCGCGGCTTTAAAGACACCGCCTATGATTTCGGATACTGGCTTCTTACCTGGGCGCAGCTCAGTGCGATGGTCATGAAAATGCCTATCCGGTTTACAAAAGCACTTTTCCGCTACCGCTGGCTTGCTTCCTATCTGTCCACTCCCGCCTTTATCGACCGCCACACGCTCGGTCAGCGGGGAACGCAGCTGCGCATTACCCATATGCATTTTGACTCGATGGTCAAGGCGACCATCAAAATCGTCCTTACCACCTTTAAGGCGGACGCAAACCTGGGGGAAAGTCCAAAACAGAAGGCGCTCTCGGACAAAATCGTTTTGTTTGATGAGATGATGATGCTGCAGATCATGGCGGGTTTCCCGAACCTGATCGGCATCCCCTACCAGCTGGTGCCGGTTTTTGAATGCTCGCTGATGGACCAGCAAAGCTCAATTCCCTACATAGACGCGATCGAGAGCTACGGACTGCCTTCGGATACCTGCCCGCTGCCGACGACCGAGGCCGGTGTCGCGATCGAGGACGATTATCCCAGAATGGGCAAATGCTTTATCGGCAGCACGATGCCCTGCGACGGCAGCGTTATGTCCACCCAGTATCAGGACAGACGGTTGAAACTGCCCTCCTTCGCTTTCAGCCTGCCGGTGCGGTATGACGATCCCGAGGTGGAAAAAGCGGCGGTGGAGGATGTGCGAGCCTGTATCCGCTTTATTGAGGAGCAGACCGGCGAAAAATATGACTGGGATGCTTTCTTTAAGACCATGAAACGCTTTAACCGGGAGACGGAATACGAGATTGAAAAATGGGAGGTCAATAAGACGCCCTATCCCCAGATGACCGGTGCGTCCATGGCACTGTACAGGATGTACACCTATCAGATGAACGGCGGCATCGATCCGTATTATGTCAAACTGGACGAGAAGGTCAACAAGGTCATGATGCGCGGTTATGCCAACAAGGAAAAATGCTGCGCCGAGCCGCGGCACCGCGCGATCGTCTGGTCCTGCCCGGCACATTATTACAGCAATTTTGCGACCTGGTGTGAAAACTGCTGGGGCATCAATGTCCTTGTGGATATGGAAAGCCTGAACGCCGTGCGGCCCTTCAACCTGGAAAGCCAGGAAGAGGCGCTCAAGGATATCGCGCACTATTATGAACGCATGACCATGCGCAAGCATACCAACGGCGGACATCCCCATGTGCTTGAAGAGTTGTGGCGGGTATGCGCCGAATTCAACGCCGACATGGTCATCATGTACCAGCATATTGCCTGCAAAACCATGGCTGGTCTCAACGGACTGTTTGAGGAACAGGCCCGGGAACGCGGCATTCATCTGATCTGGGTCGAGCATGACCTGATGGACCCGAGGACGGTTTCCCGCCGTGAAATGCGCGGAAAGGTCAACCGCTATATGCAGACGATCATGCGGGAAGAACCGGTCGACCCGACGCTGGTCGATTTTGAAGACGAAAAAGCCTGGTAAGAGGGGGAAAAAAGATGAGCAAATATTTTGGGGGCTGCGACGTCGGCTCTACCTATACCAAATGCGTGATCCTCAATGAAAAGGGCGAGATGGTTGCCAATACGACCATTCGCAGCAAGATCAATTCCGAGCAGAGCAGCCGCCTTGCGCTGGAACAGACCATCGCGCAGGTGCCTGAACTGAAAAGTGTGGAAGATCTTGACTATCTCATCGGTACCGGATACGGACGCAACAAGGTGCCGTCTGCGGACGAAAACATCAGCGAGATCAGCTGCCATGCGATGGGCGTGCACGTCACCAATCCGCAGGTCAAGGCGATTATCGACATCGGCGGCCAGGATGTCAAGGGAATCTCGATCGATACGGACGGAACGGTGAAAAACTTTGCGATGAACGACAAATGCGCAGCGGGAACCGGACGTTTTTATGAGGCGATGGCCAATGCGTTTGAGATGAGCCTGCCGGAATTCTCCAAGCTCTCCCTGAGCGCAAAAAACGTTATTCCGATTACGGCACAGTGCACCGTCTTTGCGGAAAGCGAGGTCATTACCCTGGTCGGCGAGGGTAAGCCGATGGACGAGATCGCCGCGGGTATCCAGCTTGCGGTTGCCAAACGCTGCTTCGTTATGGCAAAGAAGGCCGGCGCGACCGACAGCATCACCCTGACCGGCGGCTGCGCGAAAAACGACGGATTGAAAAAGGCTATTGAGCATGTGCTTAAGCTGAAAGTTATCGATCTGGATATCGACCCGCAGCTCATGGGTGCGCTCGGTGCAGCGGAATACGCACGGCAGAAAGGGCTTGCAAAAGGGTAAGGGGGATGAAAATGGCCTGGTATTGGATCGTTTTGATCGTGCTGGCTGCGCTTTTTGCGCTGCTGCTTGTTGTCTATTTTTTCAACCTCGACATGAAACTGGTCGAGAAGATTTATGTCGCGCTTCATAAGCACTACGATAAGATGGAACGCGACAGACAACTGTGATGCAGGGGCTGGAACTGCTGGACGGCGTGATCCGCGAACTGGAACAAACCCTTGCTCCGCTGCAAAAACAGATCTGGCAGTGGTCGCCGCAAAATGTTTGGCCCAGCAGCGGGGAAAATGAACTGGTCATGCGCTCGGAAGCGGCCTATGAACTGGGCGCGGCGGGATTGTCTTCGGTTTGCTGTTCCTGCGTGACGGCCGACGCCGCTTTGGCAGGAGAGGACAGGGTGGAGTTATATGGCCCTGATCTTGCACAGATCACACAGGATACCCCTTATGCCCGTATCACGCTGCTGCAAACCCGCACGTTTGACAGCGACGATGAGGCGTATCGAACCGCGAAAGAGCTGGAACTCGTCAAATACGGCGTTTTTCCACGCGGCTTTATGATCCGCTCCTCGGCCGTATCCGGACGCGAACAGGTCAGGGTTGCAAAGAGCGCGCTTCGGCAGGGAATCAGCTTTGAGACAGTTGGCGGCCTTTTTATCCGGAAATTGCGGGAAAATCCCGCCGTCCTGCATGCAAGGGTGCTTTTTGTCACCGATCCCGCGGCCGATTATGCGGCGCTCGGCGCACTTTGCAAAAAAAGCGAGCAGATCGTGCAGGCGCTTAATCATATTCTGGACGGACTGGACCTGGACTGCGCACACTGTGAGATGAAACCGCTGTGTGACGAAGTCGAGGGGATGAAGGAACTGCATCGAAAAAAGTTAAAAATCGCTAAATCATAACAGAGCAAGACAGGAGGGAACGCTTTTGAAAACTGACGCAAAAATCCAACAGCTTGTCGACAGTTACGGCAACTGGATGCAGGGCGAGTGCGAAAATCGCGCGGGCGGCACCGCGCGGTTTACCAAAGAACTGTATCCTTACACAAGCTCGTTTTCACCCATCCGGATCAATCGGATGACCGTGAAGAACCGGTTTGTTATGGCCCCGATGGGAAACCTGATGATGTGCGAAGAGACCGGACGTCCGAGCGAAAAGATGATTCAGTATTTCATCGCTCGTGCAAAAGGCGGCGTCGGTCTGATCACGACCGGACTGGTTCCGATCAGCCACCACATTGACAACACGACGACCGAAAAGGGAAACTTCTCGATGTTTCCCCGCATTGACGGCACCCGCACCAACTATTCCGGTTGGCGCGAGCTTGCGCAGGGCTGCCATGTCTATGGCAGCAAGGTCTTTATTCAGCTGACGCCGGGACTTGGGCGCGTCGGCCCGCCTACCTGCCTGGTCAACGAGTATAAATTCCCGAATTCCGCGTCTTTTAACCCCAATTTCTATATTCCGGAGCTGCCCTGCCTGCGGCTGTCCGGCCATGCGCTGAACAAAATAATCAAAAATGCCGGGCAGGCGTCGGCAGACGCAAAAGCGTGCTGCCTGGACGGCGTTTATCTGCACGGACATGAGGGATATCTGCTTGAGCAGCTGACAAACCCCGCTTTTAACCGCCGCAAGCTTGGCAAATACGCGGATTGGCAGCGATTCGGCATCGACCTGATCAAAGAGATACGCCGTCGGGTCGGACCGAACTATCCGATCATGTACCGCATCGACCTGTCTCTTGCGCTGAATGAGACTTACGGCGCGGACATGGATCGCATAAAGTCACTGAAAAAGTTTAAAAACGGCCGCACTGTGGAGCAGACGCTGGATTACATGGTGAATCTGGTAAAAGCGGGCGTCGATCTCTTTGACGTGGACCTGGGCTGCTACGATAACTGGTGGCTGCCGCACCCGCCGGCCGGCATGCCTGCGGGATGTTTTCTGGAAGTGTCCAAGATCGTCAAGGATCATTTCCGCGAAAAGGGCGTGCTTTCCAATGCCGGCGTTGAGGTGCCGGTCGTTGCTGTCGGCAAGTTGGGTTATCCTGATCTTGCCGAACAGGCGCTGCGGGACGGCATGTGCGATATGGTTATGCTTGGCCGTCCGCTGCTGGCTGATCCTGACTGGTGCAACAAGGCTTATGCCGGTGAAGTCGAGCGGATTCGTCCCTGTATTGGATGCCAGGAAGGCTGCATCAATGAGTTTGTCGAAGGCGGTCATCCGCAGTGCGCCGTCAACCCCCGTACCGGATTCGAGGATGTGATGCTTGCGCTGCCGGAAAAAACGCAAACGCCCAAGAAAATCGCGGTCGTTGGCGCAGGCCCGGGCGGCATCGTCTTTGCAATTACCGCGGCGCGGCGCGGCCATACGGTCGAACTGATCGAAAAGGCCGCAGAAGTCGGCGGCAAGGTGGTTCCCGGCAGCGTACCCAAAATCAAGTATGATTTTGAGAACTATCTGCACTATCTGCGCGGCGAACTTAAACTTGCAGAGAAAATGGATAACTTTACGCTGCGGCTGAATACCGAGGCGACCGGGGATTGGCTTGCCGCGCAGAAATATGACGCGGTGGTTTTTGCGGTCGGCACCAAAAGCGGCACGCCGCCCATTCCGGGTATCGAACAGGTCAAGTATGTGCAGGCGACCGATCTGCTGTGCGATGATTCGCTGCTGAACGGCGCGAAAAAGGTCGTTGTTGTTGGCGGCGGCGTGGTTGGCTGTGAGACGGCTTATTGGCTGCGCTATGAAAAAGACTGCGACGTTGAGGTCGTGGAAATGCTTCCGCATTTTATGTACGGCACCTGCACTGCAAACCGCGGACATCTGCTGTATTATATGAAAAAGGCAAATGTCGGGCTTTACAACTGTGCCAAGGTCGTCTCCTTTGCGCCCGGCAAGGTGAATATCGAGCAGAATGTGTCGGCCGGAGTCCCGGACCCCTACAATACCTGGCAGCCGATTCTGCCTGAGAACATTCCCAATCCGCTCGCGAAAAAAATCGGGCCGCAGACAGCGGAAAAATCGCTTGATGCCGAGCTTGTGGTTTTGGCAATGGGTGGAAAACCGGATGATGCGCCTTTCTTTGATGCGCAGGCAAATCTGGTTGCGCCTGAATTGTACAACATCGGCGACAGCTTTGCTGCAGGGCGTGTACTGGAAGCTTCCAGAGCCGCCTACAACCTCGCCTGCCGTATTTGACGGTGATAGAAGGGGCAGGGCATGTGCGTTCCCCTTCTGAAACAGAATAGAAGCGTCGCCCTCAAAGCCTCGGTGCTTTGAGGGCGACGCCTTTTGCTTGAAAGAAAAAGACTTTTCTGTCAACGGAGAGGTCCGGCAAAAGCTAACCGTCCAGCGCCAAGCGGCGCAAGCTGTGGCCGGCAAATCGCCGCACTGAAAACTTTCCTGGGCGTGAAAAGCCTTCATTTGCGGGCAAAGCGGGACAGACTATGAAAAATCATGGCGCTTTGACATGTCATTGAACGAAGGCACAATCCGCGGCCTTGGAAGGTTGGATCAAAAATCCGGAATACGGAAACAAAACAGCATGTGTAAATGGAAAATGCCGGCGCAAAAGCAAAATGATTTGGATTTAATAAAGACGTTTTTCTTTTCCACCGGCGCTTTTGCTTTGTTTATCCGGCGCGGGCCATGGAGGCTGAGGAGGATTGCCTGAGCGCCTGCAAAAAAATCCGGGAAAACAGAAACTCAGACAGGTTTTGAGAGATAACGGGTAAGAATGGAATCGGTTGTTGAGGGCGTTAAGAGTGTGTTAAAATTATCGGGAGATGACTTTGGAATAGCGACGCCGTGCTATAATGCAGAGAGCGGGGGAAACGAATGCCGAAAAATAAATTTAAGCGCGTATTGCGCAACAGCTGTGTGACTCTGGGGATTTTGGCAGCGGCAACGCTGCTGTGCGCTTTGCTGCGCAGCTTTGACAGCGGGTCGGACTACGTGTCCATGATCTTTATATTGGGCGTTTTTCTGGTGGCGCGGTTTACCGACGGCTATCTTTACGGCATTGTGTCCTCGATTGCCGGTGTGTTGTTGGTGAATTTTGTATTCACCTATCCCTATTTTGAGTTTGATTTTACCCTGGCCGGTTATCCGCTTACCATTCTGTGCATGCTGAGCGTTTCTCTGGCGACCAGCGCGACCATGACCCAGGCCAAGCAGAGCGAAAGAATCCGCATAGAGGCAGAGCGGGAAAAAACGCGCAGTAATCTGCTGCGCGCGGTCTCGCACGATCTCAGAACCCCGCTGACCTCAATTCTTGGCGCAACCTCGGCGGTTATCGAAAATGACGACAGATTGACCAGTCAACAGCGCATAGAGCTTCTTACCGGCGCGCAGGAGGATGCACAATGGCTCATCCGCATGGTGGAAAACCTGCTTGCGGTAACCCGTATTGATGGGCGGGGTACTGCGCAGATTGCAAAGACCTGCGAAGCAGCTGAGGAGATTGTCGCGAATACGGTCGCCAAATTTAAGAAACGCTTTCCGGAAGTCCGGTTTGTCGCGCGTGCGCCGCAGGAGCTGCTGATTGTGCCGATGGACGCTGTCCTTATTCAGCAGGTGCTTGCCAATTTGCTGGAAAACGCCGTGGTTCACGGAGGGTCGACCACAAGGGTGGAAATCTCCCTGCGGCGCGAAGGTAACAAGGCCGTGTTTGAAGTGCAGGACGATGGAAACGGGATTGACCCGGACCGCCTTCCCCACATCTTCGATGGAAGCCTGTCGTCGGACACTGAGGGAAAAGCCGGAGATCACAAAAGAAACATGGGCATCGGGCTTTCGGTTTGCAGCACGATCATCCGCGCACACGGCGGCGAATTACACGCAAGGAATCTTGAGGGACGGGGCGCGGCTTTCTCTTTTACATTAAAGCTCGCGGAGGAGCAGACATGACAAATAAATGCACGGTGCTGGTGGTCGAGGACGACACCGGTATCGGTAACTACATTCAGACCATCTTAACCGCAAACGGCTACAACGTGCTTCGTGCACAGGGAGGCACCGAGGCGGAAATGCTGATCACATCGCATTGTCCGGATCTTGTGATACTGGATCTGGGCTTGCCCGACATGGACGGCATCGAGATTATTCGGTCGGTGCGCTCCTGGTCCCGAATGCCGATCATCGTCGTTTCAGCACGCACGCATGAAAAGGATAAGGTCCTTGCGCTGGATCTTGGCGCAGACGACTATCTGGTCAAGCCGTTTGGCAGCGCCGAGATGCTCGCAAGGGTGCGCACTGCGCTGCGCCATGCGGCCAGCGGGGTGGATGTGCCGCCGACCGGCAGTTTTACAACCGGCGAACTGATGGTGGATTATGATAAACGGCATGTGTATATAGCGGGCGAAGATGCAAAACTTACCCAGAACGAGTATAAGATTGTTGCGCTGCTTTCCCGGTATGCAGGTCGTGTTCTGACATATGATTATATTCTCAAATCGATTTGGGGACCCAACCTGAGCGGAGATAACCAGATACTCCGGGTGAATATGGCGAATATCCGCCGGAAGATCGAGCAGAATCCCGCCGACCCGCAGTACATTTTTACTGAAACAGGGGTTGGTTACCGTATGGCGGAATAAAACAGCGACAAGACAAGCAAAGATCGTGGGGAAAACGCCACTGTTTCCGAAATCGAAGAAAAACGATCAGTATCCGGCAGATCGTATGCAAATGTGAAAAAATCAAACATGAAATAAAGCCGCCTGTATAGCAGGCGGCTTTATTTGCAGCTAATTGTCTTTTTTGGCTTGCTGCAAAGCGCATCGGGAACTCGCACTTGCGGCTATGCCGCAATCCCGTGCTGACAATAAGACGAAGCGAACCAAAAAGCGCTTTTGCAGACAGGAAAAAGCATCAACCCGAAATGGCTCATTTGTCCTCTTTGCCCGAAGTCAGCTTGTTGAGCAGGGTGATGCACAGGATGATGACCAGGGTCACAAGGAAGATTCCGGCGAGACCTTTTGCCATTATCGGAAGGGTGGAGAGAAATAATTCAAAGTTCATATGCGCCGTACCTCCTTAACCAAAGAAAGTGAGAATCATGCCGCCGGCGATGACAGAAGCGATCTGCCCGGATACGTTGGCACCGACCGCGTGCATGAGCAGGAAGTTCTGGTCATCCTCCGCGAGGCCCATCTTATGCACGACTCGTGCGGACATCGGGAATGCGGAGATACCCGCCGCGCCGATCATCGGGTTTACCTTGTTCTTACTGAAGAGGTTCAGCAGCTTGGCAAAGAGCACGCCGCCGACCGTGTCAAAGATAAATGCAACAAGACCGAGACCGAGAATCATCAGGGTGTGGATGTTGAGAAAAGCTTCGGCAGTCATCCGCGCGGCCACCGTGATGCCCAGCAGCAGCGTGATCAGGTTGGCAAGGACATTCTGGGCAGTTTCGGAAAGGGAACCCAGAACGCCGCATTCGCGGATCAGGTTGCCGAACATCAGGAAACCGACCAGCGCGACCGAACGGGGCGAAACAATACCCGCAATAATGGTTACGACAACGGGAAAAAGGATGCGGGTGGTCTTGGAAACCTTGGTGCCGGTATAGTTCATGCGGATCATCCGCTCTTTTTTGGTAGTGATCAGTTTGATGACCGGCGGCTGCACAATGGGAACCAGAGCCATGTAGGAGTAGGCCGCGACGATGATCGCACCGAGGTAATTGGACTGGAAGTAGTTTGCGACAAAAATCGAGGTGGGACCATCCGCTGCGCCGATAATGGCAATGGAAGCGGCATCCTTAATGTCAAAGCCTGCCAGTGCAGCCAGGCTCAGCGTGAAGAAGATGCCGAACTGTGCCGCCGCGCCGAAAAGCATGAGCTTGGGGTTGGAGAGCAGCGGGCCAAAGTCGATCATTGCGCCGATTCCGATAAACAAAAGCAGCGGAAACAGTTCATTGGCAATACCGGAATCAAAGAGCAGGTCGATAACACCGATCTCTTTGACGCCGTCATAAATCTGGGTAATCGCGCCGGACATAGGCAGGTTAACCAGAATTGCACCGAACCCCATCGGCAGCAGCAGGGTCGGTTCCATATTTTTCTTAATGGCAAGGTAGATCAGAATTGCGCCGATTATCCACATGACAACCTGTTGCCACTGCAGATTCAGCACGTTTGAAAAAATTGCTCCCATAGCACTTTCCTCTTTGCTGTATTCTATAGTACAATAAAAGGCAGAACGTATTCGCTCACTGAGCCGGTTCTTCCAAAACGCAAAATGCGTAACATAAGTAAGGATAGCATAAAATAACTTTACGGGCAAGAATCAGGGTTGCTTTTTTGCGCAAAGGTTCTGAATTCTCGGTTTCTTAACGGGAATTTAACGAAATTAAGCGCCTGCGTGGGTTAAAATGGTCAGGAATACGATCGATGTCAGGAAGGCAGGCAGCGTTGTGCACTGCTTGCCGCAAACAGGTATGTGAAAGGGTAACAGAGGAAATGAGAAAGACGAAGATTGTTTGTACGATCGGACCGGCATGCCGGGACGAAAAAACGCTGGGTGAAATGGTTGTAGCGGGAATGAACGTCGCAAGACTGAATTTTTCCCACGGTGATCATGAATATCATCTGGAGACTATCCGCCGTATTAAAGAGGCGCGGGAAAAGCTTGGTGTTCCGCTTGCTATTATGCTGGATACCAAAGGGCCGGAAATCCGGCTGCGGGATTTTAAGGATGGGGGCGCTGAGCTGCAGGACGGTCAGAAATTTGTGCTGACAACAAAAGAAGTCGAAGGCGACGCGCACAGAGCATCGGTCAGTTTTGACGGATTTGCCCGCGGCCTGAAACCGGGCGATACGATTCTGATTGATGACGGAAAGCTGGAACTGCAAGTGGAGCAGGCAGACGATGTAGAAGTAAACTGCACGGTTGTCCACGGAGGACCGGTTTCCAACCACAAGGGGATAAACGTTCCGAACGTTCATCTTGATATTCCGCATCTTGGTGAACAGGATAAGGCAGATCTCCTGTTTGGCGTTGAGCAGGATGTCGATTTTGTCGCAGCCTCCTTTATTCGCAACGCAGAGGATGTTATCGCAATTCGCAAGTTCCTGGATTACAACGGTGGACATGGCATCCGCATCATATCTAAAATCGAGAACAATGAAGGAATCGAAAATTTTGATGAAATCCTGAAAAAATCTGACGGCATCATGGTCGCGCGCGGCGACATGGGCGTTGAAGTGGAATTTGAGCGTCTGCCCGGAATCCAGAAAAGATTCATTCGCAAGTGCTATCAGGCAGGCAAAATGGTTATTACCGCGACCCAGATGATGGAATCCATGATCCACAACCCCAGCCCTACCCGTGCGGAAATTACCGATGTGGCCAACGCAGTTTTTGACGGAACCTCTGCGGTTATGCTTTCGGGGGAAACAGCGGCGGGACATTATCCGGTCAATGCGGTGAAAGCGATGGCGCGCATTGCGCGTCAGGCGGAGAAAGATGCCTTCGAGATGGAGGTATTCCGCGACATGCACTGTGACGTGGACAAGTCGGATACACCGAACGCTGTTTGCGACGCAGCTTGCCGTGCGGCCCGGGATATTGACGCAAAGGCGATTATTGCATTGACCAAGTACGGCCAGACAGCGCGAAGCATGTCGAAGTACCGTCCCAGTCAGCCGATTGTCGCCGCAACACCGGAGCCAAAGACCTACAACCAGCTTGCGCTGTCCTGGGGCGTTTATCCTGTTATTGCAAGATATTTGCAGGACGCCGACGCGCTTCTGCAGCACGCAATCGACTGTGCCAAGCAGATTGATGTGGTTAATGATGGAGATATGGTGGTTATCGCGGCGGGTATCCCGCTGGATACGCCCGGCAGCACCAATATGCTGAAGGTGGAGACGGTTGGAGCGCGCCGCCGTTCTTCACGCTGAAATCAGGGGATACCGCCTGAACTTGTATTTTGTCCAAGTTTGTTCCGCTGATGGCAGCACTGAAAACTTCTGAAATAAGATTGCCGGCAGTCCCGGTGAAGCTCTATTTGATTAAAACCGTAACCGCAGTATCGCTGCGGTTACGGTTTTGTTATACCGTTAACCAAGTGCCGTAAAATGACCTGCAAAAAAATATCCCCTAATTTCTACTTGGTCTTTAAAGCGGGGGATCGGCTTTCGCAGCTGCCATTTCTCACCGGGTTATTTAACAACAGCCCGCTTTGCCCGATGTTTAAAGAGAACCTTTTATACCTTCTCCTAATGCTCATGTACGGTAAGGAAGCAAGCAACCGAAAACAAGAGATAGACCGCCAGCACTACACTATTCCGAACCAAAGACCAAAAGATAAGCATTGTGGGAAAATCTAAACTTTTGGATTTTCCT
>CALWZE010000032.1 GCA_944385925.1 uncultured Clostridia bacterium | reverse complement strand
GTACTTAAAAGAACGTCGGCTCTATGTGAATGAGCCGGTCAACACTTACGACGCGATGGAGGTGGGCTGATGTGCAGTTTGTTCGGATTGATTGACTTTGATAAACGGCTTACAGCTAAACAAAAGAGCAGGATTCTGAATACGCTCGCCCGGGAATGCGAGGTACGTGGCACGGACGCCACCGGCATTGCCTACAACTTCGCCGGACGCATGCGGATTTACAAGCGGCCATTGCCTGCCCACAAGATGCGGCTGCACATCCCGAATGGTGTAAATGTCGTGATGGGTCATACCCGTATGACCACACAGGGCAGCGAGAAACGCAATCAGAATAATCACCCGTTCGCCGGGAAGACCGATGGTAAAACCTTTGCCCTCGCCCATAACGGCGTGCTGTGGAACGACAAGACGCTGAAGCTGACAGAGAATCTTCCGCAGACCAGCGTAGAAACGGATAGCTACGTTGCTGTACAGCTTATTGAAAAGCAAAACGCCCTCGACTTTGACAGCCTGCAAGCTATGGCTGAAAAGGTCGAGGGCTCTTTTGTGTTTACGGTGCTGGACAGCGAGGATTCCATCTCGTTCGTCGTAGGGGATAACCCGTTGTGCCTGTTTTACTATGAGGGATTTCTGCTGTACGCATCCACGGAAGAAATCCTGTGCAAGGCAACAAAGCGGTTGCGCCTCGGCACACCAGTTAACGTCCAACAACCGGAGGAAGGTGAGATTTTGAAGATCAACCGGGCAGGCCGCGTCACAGCAGGAAACTTTATCCCGCGAACTACTTACCCTCACTGGTGGCGGTATCGTCCGTATTATAGCTCGTTTCTGCTGGATAAGGAGGAGCAGAAATCCATCTACGGCGATCTATTTGATGCCGCCAAAAGCATGGGTGTGAGTGAGGATGAGATCCAAGCCTTGCTCGACTACGGCTGTGACCCAGATGAGATCGAGGAACTACTGTACGATCCGGCGCTGCTGCACGAGATGACGGGAGAACTTCTGTATGCATACTGAAAGGAGGGATGCGAGTGATTCCGTTAAAACCTATCTTTCAGGCGGTGGGCATTCTAGTTGACCTTGTGATTGAAGCCGTGGAAAGCCTTGCCAAAAAATAGTACGAACCCCATTTCAATACGGTATACCGTATTGAAATAGCCGAAAAATGTGGCGATAGGGTCGGTTTCAAGGTTTTGACATGTGTCAGAACCTGTACCGACCCTATTACAATATTCACTTCAATATCTCTTCAAAAAACGGACGCAGGTCATCCATTACGCCCGCCGAAGCTAAAATCGTGGCAATTATCATGTGGTCGCTATAGAACTCCTGTTCAACTGTATTTTGCGTTCAGATGATACAGACTATCCTGCAAACTGGCGCTGCCGCTGAGCACGGAAAGGCACAGTGCGCGGATCTCGGGTGTCAGATCCAGCCCTTCCATCTGACAGGACATTGCGATGTTATCCATTATCTCGGACACGGTTTGCTGCATCGACCACATATCTCTTACATCCCTTTATTTATATGTATACCAGCTTTTCGAGTAGAAAGGAAGGATCGAATGAAAATCGGCTACATCCGTGTCAGCACGGAAGAACAGAACACTGCCCGGCAGGAAGTGCTGCTGCGCGAGCTGGGCGTGGACGAGGTTTTCATTGACAAAGCAAGCGGCAAGAGTACCGACCGACCGGAACTCAGACGCATGATGGAATACGTCCGCAAGGGCGACACTGTGATCGTCGAGTCGATCAGCCGCTTTGCCCGCAATACGCGCGACCTGCTCGATCTGGTGGAGCAGCTGACGGCCAAGGAGGTGGAGTTTGTCTCAAAGAAGGAGGCGATCGACACCACGACGCCGACCGGAAAGTTCATGCTGACCGTGTTTGCGGCCGTCGCGGAACTCGAACGGGAATACATCCTACAACGTCAGCGCGAGGGCATCGCCATCGCTAAGCAGCAGGGTAAGTACACCGGACGAAAACCACTGCCTGTTCCGGATAACTTCGGGGAGGTTGTTTCAAAGTGGAAACGCGGGGAGATCACGGCCCGGGAGGCAATGCGCCGGACTGGGTTAAAGGCGAATACTTTTTACCGGCGGGCAAACTAATTGATAATGTAAAGCAGGGGGAAAACGGGGAAATCCCCGCCTTCCCCTGTCATTTTTCTTCATTTTGTTCAGATCCATATAGCATCAGTTTCGAGTCGAACACCTGTTTTGCAAGCGCCAGCAGATCCAGTTGTACGCCATCATAAATCCGGGCTCGCAGCTCAAACTCCAAAACGGAATATAGACTGTTGCGAACATTGAAAGATTTCCCTGAAATTTGATACGCGGTATATAACATGATTTGACGTTCCAATCCATGCTGTTTAATTATCTGATCGAGAAGCTCAATTATCCGGTCACTGGGGGCTGATGCCAACAGCAGATCATGATACTGATTCAGATATTCAGGGTGCGCGCTGAGTAGTTTTTTAATGGTACGGATAAGCCGACACATGGCGGGTAAATGCATATCCTGCAGAAGTACAGTTGTCAATTCTTCATACGGAGCATAAAACGGATCGTCATTGTTCCGATAATATGCGGTGGGAGAAAGGGGGGTAAGGAAACGGGGACGATTGGGTAAGCAATTGCGGATATGCTCCCGCAAAGCACCTTCCCATTTCCCGACGGGATTTGTGAAGTCAATTAAGTAGCGAAAAACATGGTATTGGCGCATATCGCTTGCAGGTAGTGTATGAGCGTCCGCCTCATCATTTTGCGGTACATGTTCTCTGCTTGTATACAATTCATCATAGGTGAGCGCAATGCTGTCATCTGGACTAGGACGATGGTGATAAAGATTACCATAGCCTGTTGTGAGCGCGAATCCCCAATCATTTATTTCTTGCGTTGTACGTGTAAACGGACAACGCGATTTTGTCCATTTTTCTGAAACGCAATGTTTCGGATCCATGCGGCCTTTGATTACCGGATCTGCATAAGGCGTAGTTTTACAAACATCCGCGCCTTCGCGATTTAATATGCATTGGGAACGACTTGACGGGAACAAGGAGCAGAGTTTGCTGTAAAGAACCAGATTAACAGCGGCGCGTCGGCCGGTCATGCTTGTCATGTTTTTGATCTTCGCGGCCTTTTGAATCTGGCGGATCTTGTGAACTAACTTCGGTTTCTTGTTCAGGAGAATTGTTTCCGTGTTCCCTGCAAAGGCATGGTACAGAAAAAGAGGGGTAAGTGGGTGCCATCCAGCCTCTGCCTTGCAGGCAGAAAGCAATCGGCGAATAGCTCGCGCATACGGTCGCTTTTCTATTGGCAACTCCGGCGTACGCAAGATAGAAAGATAGGATTTTATGCGAACTGTGTGTAGCTGCGATCGCACATATTTCTCAAAAAGTTGGATGACTTGTTGAAAAATCTTATCCACAGATTGTGAGCAAAGATCGTCTTCAGATACGTTCGCGCATAGTTTCGCGAGTCGATTCAGCACATTGATGATTGCATTGCCGTATAGCAGATCATCCTGACGGCATTGTTTTGTTCTGGTCAAATGCTCGAGGTTATTTTGCAGTTCATTCCAGAAATACAGGTGTGCTGTGGTGGGTATCCAGCCGCGTTCACAAACCAACTTCGCTCGTCTGCGGTTTTCAAGCGATGCTTTATACGGATAGAATAAATCATCCACAGTCTCTTTGGATGGCTTTGTTGCTCCGCATTTCTGCAGAAACAAGTTTCTCATGTCTTCCAGCGGAACCACGACTTTAGGCATGGGATTAAGGAACTTCTCAAAACAAGCCGTTGCTATTTTAACATACTTGTCAGTGATGCCCGTATCCTCGCAACCGCGCAGCCCCTTTTCAAGCAATTCCTTTGGTGTCATCTCGGCAGTTAGTTTGACTTCATCTGTTTCAAGCAGTGCTTTTGCACTATATGCCGGAAAAATCAGTTTGCCATCACCAAGCAGGTTGCCCATATCCCTGTACTCAGAGAAATAGAAGCTGCGGTCTGCCAAAACATGAAGCAGCAACTCCTCGCTGCATTGTGTGCATCTGGTCAGTTCCCGAATAAATCTCAATTTGGAATAATAATGAGCCAGATCCGCAGAACCGGTAAGGCTCTGGAAATCATCAAGGCTATCATACAGCTTTTTTGCATCTGCCGCCGGCAATTCGACACGTTTGAAAGCAGGATTGATCTGCTGCAATGAGTGATTGACTACATCCAGATTGAAAAATCCGTTGGCATCACTGAACCGATCCGACATAGCGTTTTTCATCCTTTCCAGTGTGTATAAAAGATAAATTGAATATAAATTTCAATTCTTATATAAAAGAATAATATTGGATTTCTGGGGCAAAATCAATGATTTTCAAAATATAATTCCGGAATTATAATATGAACAGGAGGCGATAAAATGGAAATAAAAACAGTAAACGATCCGAGAAAGCAGGCTGACCGCGTGATCGCGAAGAGTGAAAAGAAACTCCGAAAAGCGACAAAAAAGGCCGAAAAAGTAAAACGCAGACAGCGCAAATTCGAAAAAAAGCGCAGCGTAAACTGGCCGATATACAGAAGGCGCTGCTAACCGAGCAAGCCGCGAATCGAGCGATGAAAGAACGTATATCCGAACTCGAGGCGGATCTTGATGCGGCAATGCGTGATAAAGAAGGCTTTATTGTGCTGCAGGAGCGAAAAGAGGATGGAAATGAGTAAAAAATTTCCGGCTGTTGAGGTCTTTTTTGAGGATCTACATATTTGGCGCGACCAATCGAACGGGGCTCTCTTTTTTCAGCCGGATTTGCGGCTGGGCGACATCCCGCTGTCGCTGCCAGTGATGGCGTTTGCGGAGCTCGATCGTCTTAAACTTGGCAATGTCGAGCCGTGCATTGTCTGCTACGATGAAGATAGCAAGCCGACAGATGCGCAGGTGCGGATGTTTTTTCGTAAGGAAATCTCGGAGCGGCTGCAAAAGGGGGAGGTCGGAATTGCCTTCAGCCGGTTTGGCTGGGAACAGCTGCCTAACGGTAGGCATGTATACGTTGCGGGCGATCGTATTATTGGCGACATCACAGAATACGATTACATCCTCGCCCCCGAGATGCAGAAATACACGCTGGCAGATGATATTGACGCCCCCGATAAAGTTGTAGTGCGGAGCTGGTTTGAGCGGATCGGCCGAGATGCAGGCATCTTGAGCCTGTTGGCAGCGTTTGTTGTTCGTTCGCTGCTGATACCTGTTTTTGAAGGAGCAGGCTTCCCGCTTCGTTTTTTACTGTATCTAGTCGGGATCCAAGGAACAGGAAAAACGACAGCCGTCAACGACTTCGCGATGATCTTGACAAATCATGACGCCGGCGCGCCAGCACCGACGGCGCGGGCGCTCAGCAGCAAGGCAGCTGCTCGCGATTTCATAGCCGAATATCGTGACCTGCCTGTGCTGCTCGATGATGTATGCACGAGCACTAGTGTGGGGACAAAGCGTCAATCGACAGAAACAGCGGCAGCGATCCTGCGATTTGCTGCTGATCGTATCCCGGAGTTGCGCAAGCTTCCGGGAGGGCGTCAGCGCAGTATACAGTGCGAGGCAGGCGTCATCATCACAGGAGAGTTCCCGATGACAGCCGCCAGCGACCTAACTCGTTGCGTGCTTGTCAATGTTGATCACCAAATGCGCGGCAGACAGGAGGATGACCGCCGTATCACTACGGCGGCAATGAGCCGATTTTTGGCATACTGCGCGGCAAATTATGACGAGATTGCGACAAAAGTCATGCAGGCATTGCAGGAATTTCGCGCTGATGAGGCCGAAGATTCTGCGCCGCGTCAGCAGCAGCACTTGGCCGAGTTATCTTGTGCATTCCAAATCGTTTTGGAATATGCCAACGCAATCGGCGCGCTGTCGTCCAAGGAACGACAAGAATGGATACGCGTTTTACAGGTTGCGCTGGAAAACTCCTTAAGCGAAAACAATCGGCTGGTCGAGGCGTTTGAGACCAAAACGGTTACAAACATCGCAAAAACGCTGGTCGACGCCATGAAAAGTGGCGAGCTGCACTTGGCGGATGATAAAGACGAATTTGAACGCGATCCAGCCGTTTTTGATGGATTTAAGTGCAAAAAGACGGGAATGCGTTTCCTGCGGCTTGACAGCATAGCCAGACTTTTGACAAACCGGACTGGGCACCAGTGGACATCAAACCAAGCTGGACAACTTCTGCGCGAGAACGGGCTGGTTTCTCCGGGCAAGGAAAACCACACCGCCAAAGCCAAATTCCCAGGGCTGGGACGCTTCGTCCCACTCGACTGGAAGGAGCTCAAACGGCAGGCAAAAGGCAGGAAATCTGAATAAAATATAGTATTTGCGTACATATTATAATAAAAACGAGGAGGGGATTGCATGAAAAACGATATATTCCAGGACTGCCCGCTGCCCGACATCCGCGAGGCGCGCATCGACCCATCCCTGCCGGTAAACGAGCGGCTGCGCCTGTTTGCGGCCTCGGTCGGCGACCCGCACCGGTTCCGCGTGGGGGACACGGCGGTTGAGGTGCTGTTCGATGACGGCGCCCCAAGCTTGCAGGCCTGCCTGACCGATATATGCAAACGGCTGCAATAATGCCAGAAACAGGATAATGTAAGCGAAAACTTGCGGCATGCCGCGCGCTGTGGTACAATAAACGTGCAAACACAGCCAGCGGCGTGCCGTCTGTTTTTTTTTGAAGGAGGCACACGAAATGGCTCGAAAAAGTAAATATGGACAACCGTCCGGCAATTCATCCACAAAGCTGTGGAAACCGGCGTTATATGTCCGTCTGTCCCGTGAGGACGGCGACCGCGAGGAAAGCGATAGTATTGTCAGCCAGCGCGAGCTGCTGACCGAGTTTGCGGAAACGCAGACGGATATGGTCGCACCTAAACTGTATGTAGATGACGGCTATACGGGCACAGATTTTAACCGCCCGGAATTCCGGCGCATGGTGGACGATCTGCGCGCGGGTATAGTCAACTGCGTGATTGTCAAGGACCTGTCCCGCTTTGGCCGTAACTATGTGGGTGTCGGTGAATACCTTGAACAGGTTTTCCCGCTGCTGAATGTGCGTTTTATCTCGGTGGGCGACCGTGTCGACAGCTTTCTCGATCCGCGCTCGGTTAACAATTTGGTTGTGCCGTTCAAGAACATCATAAACGATGAGTATTGCCGCGACATTTCAAACAAGGTGCGAGCTTCACTTGATCTCAAACGGCGGCAGGGCAAATTTATCGGCTCATTTGCGTCCTACGGCTACCGCAAAGATCCGGATGATCACAGCCGCCTGCTGATCGATGAGCCGGCCGCTGCAGTTGTACGGGACATTTTCGACTGGTTTGCCGGCGGGATGAGCGTGCTCGGCATTGCAAAGCGGCTGAATGAGCTGGGGATACCCAACCCGTCTGCTTACAAACGGCAGCAGGGTATGAATTACCGGCATCCGGCTTCGGACAAGCTGGATGGCCTGTGGCCGGACAGTTCGGTGCGCCGCATCCTGCGTAACCGGCTGTATACCGGCACGATGGTACAGGGTAAAAACCGCATCAAAAGCTATAAGCTGCATGTCAGCGAGGCGGTGCCGGAGGCGGAATGGATGGAGGTCGAGGCAACGCATGAGGCCATCATTCCAAACGATCTGTTCGAGCGGGTGCAGTCGTTATTCGCGCGGGATACTCGCACCGCACCGACGCAAAAGAAGGTATACTTGTTTTCCGGTTTTCTCCGGTGCGCGGACTGTGGCAGGGCGATGAACCGCAAGTTGATTTCCCAGCCATATGGTGACTATCATTACTATATTTGCTCGACTTTTAAAAAACAACATAGCGGTGCGTGCACCAAGCACACCATCCGCAGTGACCGGCTGGAACAGGCGGTGCTCGAAGCCTTGCGGCATCAGATTGCCTTGGCGGTCGAGATGGACGAGTTGATTGCGGTAATTAACCAGAGTGGCACACGTAGCCGTTCTACAAAGCATCTGCTGGACGAGCGGGTGCAGTTGGAAGCAGAGCGTGAGCGTATCGAACAGATGAAGATGTCCCTGTATCCGGACTGGAAAGCGGGTGATATTTCCCGCGAGGAATACCATCAGCTCAAGGAACAGTTCGAACAGAAGCAGGCAAAACTGGATGCTTGCATCGCCTCGATTCAGGTGCGGATTGATGATGCGCAAAATGGCGTGGACGAAACCAACCCTTTCCTGACACAGTTTGTTAAATACCGCAATCTGCAAAACCTGACGCGCGAGGTTGTCGTTGAACTGATCGACATGATCTATGTGCATGAGGGTGGCGGTATAACCATCCAGTTCAAATTTTCGGACGCTTATGCGGCGGCAAAGGAGTATATCCAAGATCACGGGCAGACCGCGTGAGCTACAAAAATATTATGGTGCTAAAACACCGTTTTCCCCCGCCGCCTACGACACCCTCTCCGCGCTGCTGCACGACCTCGGCGCGCAGCCGACCGACTTCGACTGCATTGTAAGCGGCGACCTTGGCCGCGTCGGCGCGGATTTGCTGCTGACGCTGCTGCGCACGGACGGCATCGACCTGTCTCCCGTCTACTCGGACTGCGGCAGCCTGCTGTTCGGCGACACGCAGGACGCGCACGCAGGCGGCTCGGGCTGCGGCTGCTCGGCGGCGGTGCTGTGCGGCCCGCTGCTGCGCGATATGCAGGCGGGCAAACTCAAACGGCTGGTGTTCGCGGGTACGGGCGCGATGATGAGCCCGATCTCGGTGCAGCAGGGGCAGCCGATTGCGGGCATCTGCCACGCGGTCGTGATCGAAAGGAGCGGCGCATGAACTGGATGGAGTATGTAAACGCCTTCTGGGTGGGCGGCGCGATCTGC